>CAZWGY010000224.1:0-7365 GCA_964633575.1 uncultured Desulfobacteraceae bacterium | reverse complement strand
TGCTGTTTATATCGATTCGGGCGATGATTGCAAGGAAAAAGTGGTCATTTCGGGGGCGGACCCGATAGGTGAGGATTCGCGTATCAGCCTTTTTTGAGGTATTATCCCCTCCAATGGCGCCCACGGCTCGACAAATTCGTCGAGAACCCGCCGTCTTTGTCGAATTGACCCGATGGAATGATCCCGTCAACCCGCTGTCCCGTTGGCGGGGAATGGAGAATGTAACCGGCATGAAACTTGTTTTGAGCTTTGGGTGGATGATCGGGTGCCGGAACGGAAGACGACCGGCCCTTCGTGCCGTTTTGGCGGCGGCGCTTTGCGTTTACCTGGGGCCGGCCCTTTCGGTGTCGGCAATGGAATTCGACCTTATGACAACGCTGGGATACGACGACAACGCCGCTTTTACCGATGAGCCCCAGGGCACCGGCTTTGCCCGGTATCAATTGACCGCCGGCCGATCCTTTGCGACTGATGACCGTCGGATGGACCTGACCCTCTACGCGGACGGATTCTTTCAGGATCGTTTCCGGCTGGACGACGATTACGGATTCACGGCGGGGGCGTCGGCATGGAGAGTGGCGTCGGAGCTGCCAATGGAAGGCGGTTTGAGCGTATCGGGTTCGGTTTACCGGAACGATCTCGACGAGGAAGACGACGTGGATACCCTTGCCGTCTCCGGATGGCTGGAGTGGCATGCCCTGGCCCGGCTCAGCCTGGGGCTGACCGCCGACCACGCCGCTCTTCATTATCGGAGTGACCGGGAAGTCTTCCGGGAGATAGAGACCTCCGAGGTTTCCAAAACTTTGGAAACCTCGGATGTCTCCGCCGGCCGGGGACCGCGTGGCTCGGGGGAAGGCGGAGGCCCGGAGCCGGGATTTTCGTCCAGAGACCGGGACGACCGGATGACTGAAGGAAGCGTTTATGGGACGCTCTATCTGCTCCCCACGCTTCAGGCAAGGCTTCAGCTCGGAGTCGGCCATCTCGACTCATCCATCGACGCCGAAACCCATGACCATAAGAAAGCGGCCGTGACGCTCACCTTTGGCCCGTGGCGGGAATGGACGGCGGAGGGGAGTCTGGAGTGGCGGGAATTGGATTACGACTTCGGACGAAACGACTCTTACCGGGCCGCCGACCTCCGGGTGAGCCGACCGGTGGGGCCGGTGGATGTCTATTTTCAGCTTAGCGGGAGTGACAACGATTCCGATATCGATTCGGAAGATTATCAACGGACGGTGACCCAGTGCGGATTGTCCTGGTCATTTTAACCGCCCTTCTGATGGCGGCGGATGCTTCCGGCATGGATCTCCTCTTGGGCCGGGTGGTCCGGACGGACCCGGAAACGGGCCAAATGGTGGTCCGGGTGGCCGATGGCGGGGACGGATCGGGCGAGGTGACGGTGACGCTCCCGCCGGATGGGTCCGGGGCGGGGTTATCGGCCGGGGATTATGTCCGCGTCTGGGGAGATTTCATCAACTCCGCGTCCGGGACGTTCTCCGCCCGGCATCTCACCGGCGGCCCGCCGCCCCGGCCCGGACGGGACCCCACCGGGGTTCGCGAGCGAATCCTCCGGGGACATCGGATGGGCGGGCCCGGGCCGCCCGGCGGGCGGCCGGGAGGCGGTATGCCCGGAGGACCGGGCGGTCATCGGGGCCGGCGATGACCGCTCCGCCTCCGCGACTGCCCTCCTGGCGATCGAACCTCCTGTTCTTTGGCCTGCTCATCGCCCTGGCCATCGGCTATGTGGTCTGGCAGTCTCAGGTTATCCACCGGGCATTTGCCCGGCATGTCCGGGACCATTCCCGGATGCTGGCGGGGGTAATCGAGCTTCAGGCCCGGGGAGCGGTCCTGTCGCAGTCGGCTATCGAAGAAATTATGGGGACCTTCCTGGGCAATTCGGCTCGCTTTGTGGACTATCTCGACGCGGTGGCTCCCTTTTCGGCCGACGAGTTGACCGCGTTCGCCAAGGAGTCCGGTCTGGCCGGCATCCGGATCAGCCGGGGAGCGGACTCCGCCGTGGAAGGCCCGCCGGGCTGGTTCTCCCCGGACGTCGAAGCCCCTTGCCAGGCCGAAACCGGGGTGCTCCGACATCTGGCCGAAGCCCATCTCTATTATCTGAGCTGGCCCCGGACGGACCGGGCCGGATGCGTGGTGGTGGGGCTGACCGCCGCTCACATCGAGGCCCTCCGTGAGGCGGTGAGCCTTCCCCGGCTTCTGACGGCCCTTTCGGAATTGTCCGGCATCAGCAGCGTCCGGCTGGTGGAGGGGGACGCCGCCCCGCCGGAAGCGGAGGCCGGGATATCGCTGGACGGGAGCCTTGCCCGGACCCGGATGCCCTTTGGCGATGGCGCTCTGGAGGTGGTCCTAGACGCGGGCCATTACCGGTTCCGGGTCCGTCAGCTCTGGTCTGAGCTTGTGGTGGTCAGCGCTCTGGTGGCCGGGCTGGGGGTCTGGTTCTCCTGGCTGCTTCACCGGCACCAGACGGCGGCCATGGCTCGGGTCCGCCGGGCTGAGCGGGAGCTGGCACGGGAGCGGGAGGACGCGGCCCTGGGTCGAGCGGCCGCCGCTATCACCCATGAAATCCGGAATCCCTTAAACGCCATCAGCATGGGGCTCCAGCGGCTCCGGATGGAAGTCGATGGTCTGGACGACGAATACCGCCAGCTCATCGACCATCTCCTCGGTGCGGTGGGCCGGACTGACGGGATTGTCCGGGACATCCGCCGCTACGCCCGGCCCTTGAAGATCCGGCCGGCAATCATCCGGCTGGACGAGACGGTCCGGGCGGTAGTCGGCCTCCATGGCGGGCGGGCGGACGAGCAGGGAGTGTCGATTTCCCTGGTAACCGAAGATGCCGAAGCGTGTTTGGTTTCGGCTGACCGGGGGTTGATCGAGCAGGCGGTGGAAAACCTGGTGAAAAACGCTCTGGAAGCCCAGCCTGACGGCGGGTGGGTTTCGGTCCGAGTGGCCCGGGAAGGCGGGGTCGCCCTGACAATAGTGGAAAATTCCGGTTTTACGGGCACGTCGGCGGATGCCGAGGCGATCCTCGCCCCCTATTTTAGCACCAAAACCCGGGGCACCGGCCTGGGGCTGCCCATTGTCCGGCGGATTATCGAAGCCCACGAGGGCGATTTCCGGCTCTCGATCCCCCGAACGGGGGTGCTCCGGGCGGAAATCCGCCTTCCCGCCGCCGGATTCTTGAGTGGTGAGTGATGGTGGTCAGTGGTCAGTGGTCATTAGACCTCCGAGGTTTCCAAATTTTTTGGAAACCTCGGAGGTCTATGGCATCACTCAGCCCTCAGCCCTCAGTCCTCATCACTCAAAAAGAAAGGAGCGCCATGGACGGATTGAAAATCCTGGTGGTTGACGACGAGGCGATCCAGCGGGACCTCCTCAGCGGGTTTTTGAGAAAGCAGGGGTATTCGGTGGCAACGGCTGAAAACGGTCGGACGGCTATGGACCGGTTCCGACGGGAGCCCTTTCACCTGGTGCTCCTGGACCATCGGATGCCGGACCGGACCGGGGACCAGGTTTTGGCCGGGATGAAGGCCGAAAACCCAGCCGTCCGGGCCGTCATGATCACCGCTTACGGGACCGTTGACACGGCGGTGGACGTCATGAAGCTCGGGGCGGACGATTTTCTGGAAAAGCCAGTGGACCTCTCCGTCCTGCTGGAGAAAATCAAGGCATTGGAGGCATCCCTGACGGTGGCCGAAGAGGCCGACGAAGCCGTCGAGACCCTGGCGGAGGCCGATCTGCCCATCCGGATCATCGGGGAGAGCCCGGCCATCCGGGGAGTTCTTTCCCTGGTCCGCCGGATCGCCCCCACCCCTTACACGGTCCTGGTCCGAGGGGAGACCGGGACCGGCAAGGAGCTGATCGCCCGCCTCATCCATCTGTTGAGTTCCGTTTCGGAAGGCCCTTTTGTGACGGTCAACTGCGGGGCGGTCCCCGAGACCCTTTTCGAGTCGGAGCTTTTCGGCCATGAAAAAGGCGCCTTTACCGGAGCTGCCGCAACCCGGCGGGGCCGGTTTGAAGCCGCGGCGGGGGGGACCCTTTTTCTGGACGAGATCGGCGAACTGCCCCTGACGCTCCAGCCCAAGCTTCTTCGGGCTCTCCAGGAGCTTATGATCACCCGGGTGGGCGGCGAGCGGGAGATCCCGGTGGATGTCCGGGTGGTGGCGGCCACCAACCGGGACTTGAAGGCTCTGATCGCCGGCGGGGCGTTCCGTGAGGACCTCTACCACCGCCTTCACGTCTTCGATGTCGAGCTGCCCCCGCTCCGGGCCCGGAAGGCGGATATCTCCGAGCTGGCCGGGTTTTTCGCTGAGCGCTACAGCCTGGGCCGCCCCATCCGGCTAGATGCCGACGCCTTGAACACGCTCATGCGCTATCCTTTTCCGGGCAACGTCCGCGAGCTCGAGCACGTCATCCAGCGGACCGTCACCCTCTGCCGGGGGTCGGTGGTCCGGGATCGGGACCTGCCGCCGGAGATCCGATTTCATCAAGCCGGCACCGATGGGAGCCTCGCTCAGCGCCTGGACGCGGTGGAGCGGGAGATGATTCTTACCGCCCTCGAAGGCGCCGACTGGGTTCAGACCCGGGCCGCCGAGACCCTGGGGATCAGCGAACGGGTCCTCAGGTACAAGATGACCAAGCACGGAATCCGAAAAACCGGGCGGGCGGAGTGATCCGGCTCCTGAAACCAACCTTGACTTACCACTGAAAACCCTATACATAAGGCCGATTAGATCGGACACGGATATCCATTCGCGTCCATTAGCGTTCATTCGTAATTTCATTCGTGGTTCAACCAGGCGGTCAGTGGTTAAAGGAGGCGGGCGGACGGGGATTGATGAAACAGATCATTTCAAAATGGATTGCCGAAGCACTGGAACGAGCCGGATCGGCCGAGGGGTTCAACCTTGACGCGATCCCGCCGGTGGAGGTGGATGAGCCCAAGCTGGCGGCTCACGGGGATTATTCGACCAACATCGCCATGGTTCTGGCTTCGCGCCTGAAAATGGCTCCCCGCCGGATCGCCGCGGCCTTATGCGACCATATCGAGGACCGGGCCGGCATCCTGGACCGGACCGAGATCGCGGGGCCGGGATTCATCAACTTTTTTCTCCGGAACGAGGCGTTTTTCCCGGTACTTCGAGAGGTCCATGAGACCGGGGCGGATTATGGCGGGTTGGACCTGGGGTCGGGGCAACGGGTCCAGGTGGAATTTGTCAGCGCCAATCCCACGGGACCGCTCCATGTCGGACACGGGCGGGGCGCCGCCGTCGGGGACACGGTCGCCAACATCCTGGCCCGGGTCGGTTTTGATGTCCAGAAGGAGTATTACGTCAACGACTCCGGCCGACAGATTCGGACCCTGGGCCGGTCGGTTTACCTCCGGTATCTCCAGGCGGACGGCCGGGCGGTCGATTTCCCGGAGGACTGCTATCAGGGACGTTACATCAACGATTTGGCAACGGCGGTCCGCCGGGAACGGGGCGGCGAGCTGGCCGGAGCGGACGAGGCAAAGGCTATCGATATCTGCGCCCGGTATGCCGCGTCCGCCGTCCTGACCGGCATCCGGGACGACCTCGACGCCTTCGGGGTCCTGTTCGACCGATGGTTTTCCGAACAGGAGCTCTACGACAACGGAAAGGTGGCGGCGGCCATCGAGGGGCTCCGACAGCGGGGGATCGTCTATGAGGCGGACGGGGCGCTCTGGTTTCGGACCAGCGATTACGGCGATGAAAAGGACCGGGTGGTGGTCCGCCGGACCGGTGAGACGACCTACTTTGCTTCCGATATTGCCTATCATATCGACAAGTTCGAGCGAGGCTTCGAACGGGTGATTGATGTCTGGGGCGCCGACCATCACGGCTATATCCCCCGGATGACGGCCGCCGTCGCCGCCGCCGGACGGGAGCCGGATCGGTTCGGGGTGATCCTGGTCAAGCTGGTCAATCTTCTCCGGGCCGGGGAGCCGGTGGCCATGTCCACTCGGGCCGGGGAATTCGTGACTCTCCGGGAGGTGGTCGATGAAGTGGGGCGGGACGCGGCCCGGTTTATCTTTTTAACCCGGCACACCGACAGCCCTCTCGACTTCGACCTCGAGCTGGCCAAGCAGAAAACCAACGACAACCCGGTTTACTATGTTCAATACGTTCATGCTCGGATCACGAGCATTCTGGCCAAGGGGGCCGAGCGGGGGGTCTTGGCCGATGATCCCACCGACGATCAGATCGCCCGGCTCCAGGAGCCCGAGGAGATCGGCCTCTTAAAGGCCATGGCTCGGTATCCGGAGACTTTGGCGTCGGCGGCCCGGTTCCTCGAGCCCCATCGCGTACCCTATTATTTGATGTCCCTTGCCGGCGCGTTTCACGCCTACTATAATAAGCACCGGGTATTGACTGACGAGCCGGATCTCACCGCCGGCCGGCTCTACCTGGTCCGGGCGGTCCGGCAGGTTATACGAAACGGCCTCCAGCTTCTGGGGGTTTCCGCCCCGGATACGATGTAATGGGTTCCGCATGGGGAAAAAGGGGTTACGGAAGCGACCTCAGACACCACGAAAGCGCTATGATTTCAGCCGGATTCGGGGACTGCTGGCCCGGTGGGGACTGACGATCGGCGTGTCGGTGTGGATGTTTGTCCTGGGCGTTCTGGTGGGACGGGGCACGATGCCCATCCGGTTCGAGACCGGCGGGCTCCAGCGGGAGCTGGCCCGGTTGCGCCAGGCCGATCAGCAAGTCCAGGTCCGGCAGCTCGAAAACGAGTCAAAGGCCCTGTTTGCCGACGCACCGGATCTGGACTTCCACGAGGAACTTCGAGACGACTGGCCCCCGATCTCATCGACGGATGCCCCGCCGTCCGATCCCGAAGGTGAAGACGAGGGGAATGATCCGGAGACCCAAGATGGGGTGATTGAAAACAAAACCCCGTTGTTGAAAAAGCGGCCCCAGGACCGCGGGGACCGGCGGGATCGGATTCAGGAAGAAGACATCTCCGCTCAGACCCCGGCGGAGGTGGCCCGACGAACTCCGGAACCGCATGACGCCCCCAAGCCGGACCCCGAGCCACGGGAAACCGTGGCGGCGCCCCCGATCTCGAAACCCGCATCAGACGGGGAGCTGACGGTTCAGGTAGCCTCATTCCGAAACTCCGGCGACGCGGAAAGCCTGGTGGCGGCACTGAAGGAGCGGGCTTATCCCGCCTACAGGATTGCCGGGATCATCCCCGAAAAAGGAATCTGGCACCGGGTCCGGGTGGGCCGGTTCAAGGACCGCGCCGATGCCCAGGCCATGGTCAACCGGCTCCGGCGGGACCAGCATCAGGCCTTTGTGGTCCAGAGGACTGAGCGATGAG
>CAZWGY010000223.1:0-7372 GCA_964633575.1 uncultured Desulfobacteraceae bacterium | reverse complement strand
ATCGAAATCGAAATCGGGATCGGGATCGGGATCGAAATCGCTGGCGAGGGCAGGTACAGGGGTCGGAAAACCGGGAATGGCGCCAAACCCGGGGCAATCCCAATCAGGGCAGGCACGGGGGCCTGCCTCTACAGGCGGTTATTTGTGATTTACGATTTTTCCTCTAAACCCTCGATCATAAATCTAAAATCTAAAATCTAAAATCATAAATCAAAAATCCAAAATCGAGCCCCTCGTGGTTGCCCTGAACTCAGTCCTCATCAGACCTCCGAGGTTTCCAAATTTTTTGGAAACCTCGGAGGTCTCTGTCACTCAGTCCTCAACCAAGTATGCTATAACGTTGATGAGGGCTGAGTCAATACCCACGCCGAGCGGTGGCGCGCTTTCGGATTGACACAAGCCCTCGGCTTTTTTTATAACCCGATACACGGGCCCAAACCGGGTGCCGGATTGAACGGAAGGTGCCATGATTCAGATTGATGCGTTGACCAAAAGCTTCGGGGCCCAAGTCCTGTTTTCGGGGATCAGCTTTCAGATCAACCCCCGGGAGCGGGTGGGCGTGGTGGGCCGGAACGGCCATGGCAAGACCACCCTTTTCCGCATCCTTGCCGGGCTGGAGCAGCCTGACGGCGGGTCGGTGAGTTTCCCCAAACACAGCCGGGTGGGCTACGTCCGCCAACTCTTCGAATTCACCAAGCCGACCATTTTGAAAGAGGCCATGAGCGGGCTGCCCGAGGAGGAGCGGGACCACCATTGGAAGGCCGAAAAGATCCTGGCCGGCCTCGGCTTCCTGGAAACCGACATGGAACGGCCGCCGTCTGACTTTTCCGGCGGGTTTCAGGTCCGCCTCAACCTGGCCCGGGTCCTTGTCTCGGAGCCGGACCTCCTGCTCCTCGATGAGCCCACCAACTATCTCGACATCACCTCCATCCGGTGGATCGAGCGGTTCCTGACCGGCTGGCCTCATGAGCTGATGCTCATTACTCACGACCGGGGGTTCATGGATAAGGTGGTCACCCACACCCTGGCCATCCACCGGAAAAAGGTCCGGAAGATCGAAGGCGACACCGGGAAACTCTATGGCCAGCTCGCCCAGGAAGAGGAAGTCCACGAAAAGACTCGGATCAATGAAGAGCGGAAGCAGCGGGATATGGAGCAGTTCATCTCCCGGTTCCGGGCTAAGGCACGGCTGGCCAACCTGGTCCAGTCCCGCATCAAGACCCTGGCGAAAATGAAGAAAAAGGAGAAGCTCGAGGCGATCAAAAGCCTTGATTTCTCCTTCCGGAGCAAGTCGTCCCCGGCCAAGCACGTCCTGACGGCCAAGGATCTGACCTTCGGCTATGATGACGCTCCGCCCCTGATCCGGGATTTCAGCCTTACCGTCACGCCGGGTGAGCGGATCGGCGTGGTGGGTCCCAATGGCCGGGGCAAGACGACGTTGCTGAAATTGCTGGCCAGAACCCTCGCCCCCCGGTCCGGGGAGCTGATCTATCACCCCAGGATCACGCCGGGATTTTACGAGCAGACCAACGTTCAGAGCCTCAATGATTCCCGGACCGTCGCCGAGGAAATCCTTTACGCCGCCCCGGATGTGGACAACCAGACCGCCCGGAACATCGCCGGGGCCATGATGTTCGAGGGCGATGCCGCTCTCAAGCGGATTGGTGTCCTGTCCGGCGGAGAAAAGGCGCGGGTGATGCTCGGCAAGCTCCTGGCCACCCCGGTCAATCTCCTGCTCCTGGACGAGCCCACCAACCACCTCGACATGGACGCCTGCGACGCCCTCCTGGCCGCCATCGACAATTTCGATGGGGCGGTGATCATGGTGACCCATAACGAAATGTTCCTCTCGGCTTTGGCCGAGCGGCTCATCGTTTTCCGGGGGAGCGGGATTCAGGCGTTTGAGGGCGGCTACGACGAGTTTATCGAAAAGGTCGGCTGGGAGGGGGAGTCTCCTTCCAACGACGCCCAGGCCGAAACCTTGCCGGACACCGACGACGGCGGCAAGGGGTCCAGGAACCGGACCGCCCGGGACCGGAAGGCTCTGCGCCGGCGCCGCTCCGAGCTCATCGCTGAACGGGCCCGGATCATCCGGCCGGTATCCGACCGGATTAGTCATACCGAGGCGGCTATCGAGGCCCGGGAAGCCGAGCTGGCCGGGCTCCACGAGGAAATGCAGTCGGCATCCCAGGACAACGACGGCTCTCGGATCGAGGGGCTGGCTCAGTGGATTCACGCCTGCCGGAGCGAGATCGACCGGCTCTACGACCAATTGGAGCAGGACACCGATAAGATGGAGGCTTACGCCGCCCCTTACGACGAGGCTTTGGCTGAGCTGGAATCGGCGGAGTCATAACCCTTTTATCCGTTCACGGAGGACGACGCCATGGATCGACGGACACGGTTTTCGGTTTTCGCCTGGATCGGGCTATTTCTAGCCATCTTATCGGTCACGCCGGCCGAGGTGGTCGGCGAGCCGCTCCGGGTCGCCGTGGGGGGGCATCTGCCCCCCTACGTCATCCCCGAGCGGGACACCGGGATCACCATCGAGATCCTGAACCGGACCCTGGAACCGGCCGGCTACGAGGTGGTCCCCCGCTATTACCCTTACGCCCGTCGGCTGGTGGAATACGAACGGGGCAACGCCGACGCGGTTATCGACATCAAGACGACCGACCTTCCCGGCTATCTCTCGGTCCCGGCCATCACTTATGAAAACGTGGCGGTGGCGTTGCGGGAAAACGATTTTAAGATCGACTCGATCGATGATCTGTCCCGGTTCAGCGTCATTTCCTGGCAGGGCGCGGCCAAGGTCCTGGGGCCGGAATACGCGGCCATGGCCGAAGCCAACCCCCGCTACCGGGAGGTGGCCGACCAGCGGAAGCAGGTCATGCTCCTCTTTTCCGATCGGGTGGATGTGGCTCAGCTCGACCGCTCTATTTTCCATTACTACCGGAACCGCCTCCGGAAAACCAGCCGGGTGGACCCGACTCAGCCTGCCGTGTTCTATCCGCTGTTCGGGGAAATCACCTACCGGATTCTCTTTCACGATGAAGCGGTTCGGGACGCCTTTAACAGGAATTTCAAAGCACTGCGGGAAAGCGGCGCCGTGGCGGAGATCCGTAAGCGGTTTATCGAGGGGGATAATTGAGCGGTCCGGGACGATCCCGCTCCGGCCGGCTCGACTTGGGCCGGATCATTGACATCGATCTGACCGCCGGCTCCTGGGATGCCCGGCCCGTTTCACTCGAAGCCGTCAATCGGCTGGTCGGCGGCCGGGGGCTCAACGTCGCTCATCTAATGGAGACCGTGGCGGCCGACACCGATCCGTTGGGCCCGGAAAACCCTCTGACCGTGACTTGCGGTCTCCTCACCGGTACGGCGGCACCCGCCTCATCCCGGATTCACATCAACGCCCGGTCTCCTTTGACCGGTCTGTTGGGGAGCGCCAATGTCGGCGGCGGGATGGGCGTCGCCCTCCGGCGGTGGGGAGTCTTCAGCCTTCGAATCCGGGGGGCTTCGGCCGAGCCGGTCCGGCTGATCATCGGAGACAACGGGATTACGCTGGAACCGGCTGACGAGCTCTGGGGGCTGGACACCTGGGAGACCATCGACCGGGTTCGGGAGCGCCTCGGCGACCCGGCCGCCTCGGTGATGGCCATCGGCCCGGCCGGGGAGTCGCTGGCCCGGATCGCCTGCATCACCGTTGGCCGGGACCACGCCGCCGGCCGAACCGGGATGGGCGCGGTCATGGGCGCCAAACGGCTCAAAGCCATAATCGTTCAAAGCGGCGGCCGCCGTCGGCGGGCATCCTCATCCGACGAGTCGGCCGCCGTCCGCCGCTATGCCCGGATGATCCGGGAGGCGGGGGAGTTTCGGTTCATGGCGACTTATGGTGGAGCCGGGTATGTCAGGTGGTGTGACGAGATGGGGATGATGGCCACCCGGAATTACCGGGCCAACCGGTTCGAGGGCATTGACCGGTTGGATGGAACCCGGCTGTCGCCCCATAAAACCCGGACCCGGGGATGTCCCGGCTGCCCGGTTCGCTGCAAGGCGTCCCTGACCTTCAAAGGGGGGCGCCACCGGGGGGTTAAGGCATCCCGGCCGGAGTTCGAGCCGATGATCAACCTGGGGTCGAAGTGCGGGCTGGATGACCCGACGGCGGTAGCGGTCCTCGATACTCTCTGCACCCGGCAGGGGGTGGACAGCATATCGGCCGGCGGGGCCATCGCCTTTGCCATGGACCTCTGGGACCGGGGCATCCTGGGACCGGCCGACACCGACGGCCTCGATCTCTTTTGGGGCAACGCCGACGCCATGGAGACCTTGATCCGGCAAATGGGGCGGGGAACCGGCTTCGGGGGCATCCTGGCCGGGGGCGTCCGCCGGGCGGCGGGGATTATCGGCCGGGGGAGCGAGCGGTACGCGGCCCATGTCAAGGGCCTGGAGCTGACCGCCTACCATCCCCGAGACATCCTGGGGACCGCTCTGGGCTACGCGGTTTCATCCCGGGGCGGGGACTACAACAACGTCTATGCCTCGATGGAATACCGGTGGCCGGCCGAGCTGGCGGCCGCCGAGCTGGGGACCCCGCTGGCCATCGACCTTCACGCTCACCACGGCAAGGCTCCTCTGGTCAAACGGGCCACCATTGTCAACATCGCCCTCGACTGCCTGGGGATCTGCAAGGTCCCGTCCCTGTCGCTTATATGCACCTTCGACCTGGTCGCCGAGGCGGAGCTGGCCGCCGCCCTTACCGGCCTGGCCATCACCCCGGAGGGCCTTTTTGCGGCCGGGGAGCGAATCTGTGACCTCGAACGGCGATTCAACCTCCGGTGCGGACTCCGGCGAGAGGACGACCGGCTCCCCGCCATGTTCCTGGATGCTGATTATGGCGGCGGCCCGGATAGCTCCATCGCCCGCCTCGACGAGATGGTCGCCGCCTACTACGCCGCCTTAAGGTGGGACCCCGACGGTCGGCCCCCGGATGAACCGGCCGAGCCCCAGGCCGCCGGGACGGCAGTCCCGGAATCTTCGGAAATGAAGACCTCCGAGGTTATTAAGCCCTCGGAGGTCTAACATTTCAGCCCGAACCCTTATGCACGCGAAAGGACCAATTAATTCAATGACTGACACCGTCAACCGCCCCAGCCTCACCTTTCTCTCGACGGCGGACCGGGACCGGATTTACCGGGCTGCCCTGGAGATCCTCGACCGGATCGGTATGCGCATCCATCACCCCGAAGCGCTCCGCCTTTTGGCCGACGCCAATTGTCCGGTGACCGAGGAGACCCTTGTCCGGATTCCCGCCGACCGGGTGGAAGCCGCGCTCCGGAGCGCCCCCTCGTCGATCCCGGTCTTCGACCGGACCGGGGCCCCGGTCATGGACCTCGGCGGCCATCGGAGCTATTTCGGGACCGGCTCGGATCTCATGTACACTCTGGACCCGACCACCGGCCAGCGGCGCCTCTCGGTCCTCGATGACGTGGCCCGGGCCGCCCGGGTCTGCGACGCGCTCCCGAATATCGACTTTATCATGTCATCGGCCCATCCGTCGGATATACCCCCTCACCGGGCCTATCTGGAAAGCATCCGGACCATGGCCGAAAACTCTGTAAAACCGATTGTCTGCACCGCCGAGTGCCGGGACGACCTCGCCGAGATGGGCGAGCTGGCCCGGACCCTCCGGGGCGGAGACCAGGCGCTCCGGGAGCAGCCCTACCTGATCCATTATGCCGAGCCCATCAGTCCCCTGAAACACCCCTTCAACAGCCTGGACAAGCTGCTCTACTGCGCCGAGGCCGGAATTCCGGCCATCTACTCCCCGGCCCCCATCGCCGGCTCCACGGCTCCCATGACGGTGGCCGGCCACGTGGCTCAAGGGCTGGCCGAGTCGTTCTGCGGTCTGGTAATCCATCAGTTGAAGGCCGAGGGGGCCCCGTTTTTGATGGGGATGGGGGCGGCGGTCCTCGACATGGCCACCGGCCAATGCTCCTACAACGCCCCGGAATACTACCTGGCCTATATGGGGATCATCGAGATGAGCCACCATTTCGATCTTCCCTCATGGGGCTACGCCGGGACCTCGGACTCCCAGATCCCCGACGGCCAGGCGACCCTCGAGGCCGGGATGCTGACCTTCATGGCCGGGCTCGCCGGCGCCAACCTCAATCACGACGTGGGCTACCTCGACTTCGGCCTCACCGGGAGCCTCGAGATGGTGGTCATCTCCGACGAGATCATCGATCAGGTGAGAAGGCTCCTCAGGGGTATCCCGGTGGACGAGGAGACCCTCGGGGTCTCGGCGGTTGCCGAGGCCGGCCCCGGCGGTCACTTCCTGACTCATCCCCACACCCTCAAGCATCTCCGTTCCACCCAGTGGCGACCCAAGCTTCTCAGCCGGGCCGGCTACGAAAAATGGTCGGCCACCGGATCGTTGAGCCTCCTGGACCGGGCAAGGGTCCGGCTCGCTGAGATTCTGGAGACCCATCAGCCGGCCTCCATTGACGAGAGGACGCTTCAGGTGATCAGAAAACGGGTAGCCCGGTTCAAAGCGACGGGTCTTTGATTTTAGATTTTTGAAATCATAAATCATAAATCCATCAGCCCTCCGAGGTTTCCAAAACATCGGAGGGCTTCAGCCGCACGGAAGTGGCGATAATTTCCCACGTGGATTTACGGAAGTTTTTTCAGGGCGCCCGGCGTCCTTCAGTCTCCGTCATGCCGTCCCCGATCTTCGAGCGGGGCCTTGAATACCTCAACCCAAGGAGAGTAAGCGATGAAATGTCAGATTCGACTGTTGATCGTTTTCGGAATCCTGTCGGCTTTGATAGCCGGCCAGGCATCCGCCGCGGATCCGGAAATCACCGCCCGGAAAGTGATGGACCTCGTGGAAAAGTCGGTCCAATTGATCCAGGAAAAGGGTCCGGAAGCGGCTTTTCCCATTTTGAGTGATCCGGATGGCGAGTTTGTGGACGGTGACCTCTACGTCTTTACCTACGACATGGACGGGACCATCATTCAGCACTTGCGGCCCCGACTGGTGGGCAAGAATATGATGAATATCAAGGACAAGGAAGGAAAGTGCCTGGCCTGTGATTTTGTCCGGATCGCCAAGGAGGAAGGGCGGGGCTGGTCCCAGTACTGGTGGCCCAAGCCCGGCAGTGGCGAGCTGTCGGTCAAGGTCAGCTACATCATGAAAGTCCCGGATCAAGAGCTTTTTGTGGGAGCCGGGGTTTATGACATCACCAAGGATGAAGTCGAGGCGGCGTTGAAATAGCGCGGCTGAGAGGCTCTGGCCGGCCCGGTCCGAAATTAGACCACCGAGGTTTCCAACAAAAAGACCTCCGAGGTTTCCAGCAAAAAGACC
>CAZWGY010000222.1:0-7497 GCA_964633575.1 uncultured Desulfobacteraceae bacterium | reverse complement strand
ATGAACAAGCATGTTTGGGCGTGGGTTGTCGGGTTTCTGATCCTGTCGGCGCCGGGAATCCTGGAAACCGGCCGGGCCGCCGCTCCCCGGATCGTGGGCGGATCACCCGCCGCCATGGACGCTTATCCCTGGGTGGCGCAGTTGGTGGATGGGGCGTCCGAGTCCCTCTATGACGGCCACTGGTGCGCCGGGGCTCTGATTCACCCCCGATGGGTCCTTACCGCAGCCCACTGCACCGTCGATAACGACGGCCGGGTTCTGTCGCCGTCGGATATCGATGTGGTCACCGATGTCCATGACCTTCGAAGCGATCCCGGCACCCGCCTGCCCATCGCCCGCCTGATCGTCCATCCCGATTTTGACGAAGACGGCTATTGGCGCAATGATATCGCCTTAATCGAGCTGGCGGTCCCGGCGGCCGTCGATCCAATATCCTTGGTTCCACGGGACCGGGAGCTGGCGGGCCAGTCGGCCACCGTCCTGGGCTGGGGAGACACCACCGGGTATTACGAGTTTCCCGATCTGCTCCACGAGGTGACGGTCCCCATCGTTTCCAATGCCGACTGCAACGAGGCTTTTCTCGCCTCGGCGCTATATGACGAGCCGCCCATTGCCGACGAGATGCTCTGCGCGGGGGCGACCGGCAAGGACGCCTGCTACGATGACTCCGGCGGTCCCCTGGTGATCCGGGATGGCGAAGGCCAGGTTCTGGCCGGGCTGGTCAGTTGGGGAGAAGGCTGCGCTCAGCCCGAATTTTTCGGGGTCTATACCCGGGTAACCAGCTTCTACGATTTCATCCGCCGACATGCGCCTGAGGTCAACCGGCTTCCCAAAGGTGAGCCGGACGCCTACGCGGTTCCGGCCGGCGATGTCCTTCGCGTTCCGGCCCCCGGCGTGATGGCAAACGACACCGACCCGGACGGCGACGCCCTCACGGCCCGATTGTCAACGAACCCAATGTACGGCCCGGTGTCCCTCGACGCGGATGGCGGGTTGACCTACACGCCGGCGGCGGGATTCAGGGGATCGGATGAATTCAGGTACACTCTGGACGACGGCTACGACCGTTCAGCCCCGGTCCGCGTCACCCTGACCGTTTCGGAGGCGTCAACGGACGACGACGGCGGCAGTGGCGGCGGCGGGGGTTGCTTTGTCCGGTCCATGGAATAGACGACGGGTTCTGACCGGACGGCTGAAAGACTTCGCCCGGGCGATCAGGTTATCGGCTTGAGCACCACCGCCGTCCGGGTGGGCAGATAGAGGCTGAGGGTCGATCGGGCCCGGTCGTCCGGGTGGGGCGTGGCGTGGTGGATTTGCTCCGGGACCAGCCGGCCGTGGCCGCCGTAATCCCGCCGGTCGCTGTCAAGGATGAGGCGATATGATCCCGCCGGCGCGTTGATCCGGTATCCGACGTGAGATGTGTGGGGGTGGAAGTTGAAGACGAAGATCAGCCCCGCCCGCATAAACCCGAGCACCTTGTCGTCCGTATGCTCGTGCAGCAACCGCTCCACCGGCCCGTCCAGCAACCGGTAGCCCCCGGCCAGCCCCAGCATATCCCGGTCGAAAGCCGCCAGATACTGATATTTCAAGTCCGGGTTGTCCATCAGGCTCCACTGCCGCCGTGCGTAGAAATAAGACCAGTTATTGCCCTCCCGCGGGAAATCGATCCACTCGGGGTGGCCCAGCTCGTTTCCCATGAAGTTGAGATATCCGTCGCCGGCGGTGGCCAGGGTGATGAAACGGATGAGCTTATGGAGGGCGATCCCCCGGTCCACCGTGATGTTTTCGTGATCAACGTGCATGTCCCGGTACATGTCCGCGTCGATGAGACGGAAAATCAGGGTCTTGTCGCCCACCAGAGCCTGATCGTGGGACTCGGCATAGCTGATGGACCCCTCTCCCGGCCGCCGGTTGTTGAGCTCATACCAAATTTGTCCCACCGGCCAGTCCTCGTCGGGGACCTCCTTGATCAGCTTGATCCAGAGGTCCGGCACCCCCATGGAAAACCGATAGTCGAACCCGTACCCGCCGTTATCAGCGGGCAGAGCCAGCCCCGGCATCCCGCTGATGTCCTCGGCGATGGTCATCGCGTCGGGCCGGACGTCGTGAATCACCCGGTTGGCCAGGGCGAGATAGGTCAGGGCGTCCTCATCGACGTTATCGTTGAAATAGTCGCCATAATGAGTAAACGCCTTGCCCAGCCCATGATCGAGGTAGAGCATGCTCGTGACCCCGTCGAACCGAAAGCCGTCAACGTGGTATTCGTCGAGCCAGAACCGGCAGTTGGACAAAAGGAAGTGGAGAACCTGATGCTTGCCGTAGTCGAAGCATCTGGAGCTCCAGGCCGAATGATAGCCCCTCGGGCCGTCGTGGAAAAACTGATGGAGCGTGCCGTCAAACCGGCTCAGCCCCTCCACCTCGTTGGCCACCGCATGGGAGTGGACGATGTCCATGATCACCCGCAGGCCGTTGTCGTGAGCGGCGTCGATCAGCTCCTTGAGTTCGTAAGGCGTGCCATAGCGAGAGGATGCGGCGAAAAAGCTCGAGACCTGGTATCCGAAGGAGCCGTAGTACGGGTGCTCCTGGATGGCCATCAGTTGGATCGTGTTATACCCCGCCCGGATGATCCGGGGGAGCACGTTTTCGGTAAATTCCCGGTAAGTTCCCACGCCCGGCGTCTCCTGAGCCATGCCGATATGGGCTTCATAGATCAACGGGGGGTCATTAGGAGCCCGGAAGCTCGGATGGCGCCAGTGGTATGGGGTTTCCGGGGACCAGACCCGGGCGTTAAAGATGGTCGTCTCCGGGTCCTGGACCACCCGGCGGGCATGAGAGGGAATCCGGTCTCCGGCGCCTCCGGGCCAGTGGATTCGCAACCGGTAGAGGTCATCATGGGAGATCGCGCCGTCTGGAAGCCGGAGCTCCCAGATGCCCTCGGCGGAATCGATTCGGGTCAGGGCATACTCGGGCCGCTCCACCCAATCGGTCATCTGGCCGATAAGGGTGATCCCGGTCGCGTTGGGAGCCCACTCCCGGAATACCCAGCCGTCGGATATCCGATGAAGGCCGAAAAATTCGTGGCCGGCGGCGAAATCGGCCAACGAGGCGGCACCCCCGGTGAGACGGGCCTCGGTCTCGTCGATGGCCGTAAGGCGGCGGGTGATCTCCGCTTTCAATGGTTGGAGATGCGGGTCCAGCCGAAGGAGTTCTTCGACCCGGCGCTCGATGGTGGATGATCGATCAGACATAGGGCGTAATCAATGGCCTTTGGAGCATTTTTTCATAAAGATCAATGTATTGTCGGGCGGTAACCGAGTGGTTGAAAGTGTCTAGGCTCTCAGTCATGATCCGCTCGATCCGGCGGTGTCGGACTTCCGGGTCAAGGGCGAAGAAGTTCATGGCCTCGTTGATCGCCCAGAACAGGCCGTCGCTGTCGAAGATCTCGAAGAGAAACCCGTTGCCCCGGTTGTTGGCGACGTCAATATGGGTGATGGTGTCGTGGATGCCGCCGGTATCGTGAGCGACGGGCAGGGAGCCGTAAATGGGGGCGATCATCTGAGGCAGGCCGCAGGGCTCGAAGCGGGACGGCATGAGCATGAAGTCGGACGCCGCATAGGCCTGGTGCTCCAGTTTTTCGTCAAAGTCACAGACCGCAACCCGGTCGGCGAGCCCATGGAAGCGGGTGATCTCCCGGAAATGACGCTGGTAATCCCCGTTGGCCACAAAGACGATCTGAAGGCCGGCTTCCCAGTAGGTGGAGACCACCTTGTAGAGGATGTCGGCCAGAAGCTGACAGCCTTTCTGAATGTTATCCAGCCGGGAAGGCCAGAAGAACATGGGCGCGCCGGGGTCCACCCGGAGGCCCAGCTTGTCCTGGAGAAACCGCTTGTTTTCCCGCTTGGCCGCGGCGTGGGTCGCCGGCGTGTAAGGGACGGTCAGCGCCGGATCGTTTTCCGGATTGAAAGACGGGTCCGGCGCGTTCAGGATGCCCACGGCGCAATCGGCTTCGTATTTGTTTTTCAGCTCCCCCTGGATGGCGGGTTCCACGAAGTCGTGCCGGCCTTCGGTGATCTCCTTTAAAAAGGTCGGGCTCACCGTGTTGACGAAGTGAGCGGCAAAGACGCCGGAAGCGAGGAAATCGAGAGGGTTGGTCTCCCAGGATTCCGCGTAGGAGTAAGGAACCCGGTCGAAAAACAGGTGACGCCAGAAGGCGGCCACATCGATCCCCCGGTCCTCGATATAAGCCAGCGTCGCCTTCATGGTGTGGATGTTGTGGATGGTGAAAAGCGAAGGGATCTCCAGCTCCCGGGCCAGAGCGGGAATCAGAGCGGTCATCCAGTCATTGCAATGGATGAGGTCCGGCTGAACCCGGGGGATGATGTAGTTGATCACGTCCCGCTGGAAGGTCAGGGCCAGCTTGATGTTCTCGGTGCCGTCGCCGTATATCCGGTTCAGATAGAAAAAAGCCCGGTCCTCGACGAGATGAATCCGGTCCGACGGAACCGTGTTTTTAAGGGTGTTCAACTCCTTTTTCAGAAATGGGGCCAGCCGGTCGCTGAAAATAGACCGGTAATCGGGCAGGGCGATATGAACATCGGCGCCTTCTTCGAAAAGCGCGGTGATGAGCGCCGCCGATACATCGGCCAGCCCCCCCGCCTTGGCCGTGAGAAAATGGGCGATGCTGCCCATCCGGTCGGGAAGATAGGTGACCTCCGGGGTCACGATCAGAATCCGCGGGTCTTTTCTCGGTGAAGACATTGTTTGGCTACCTCGCTATCCGGCGCGTCAGGCCCAGGTCATCAGACCGGGGGTCGATTTCACCCACCCATCCCCCCGGGGAAGGACACGGACCGTGCATCCGTATCTCCCCGCCATTTGACAGTCGATGGCGCAGGTATAGGTATAATGGCCGTTGCCGTGATCAGTGCCGAGTTCCATCTGAGCGGACATCCCCGATTCAATGGTTTCCACGGACTTGAGCTTCCCGTAATAAAGCTCGACGTCCACTTCATCGGGCTCCAATTCGCCGAGATGGACATCCGCCGAAACCCGGACCGAATCGCCTACCCGGAACGGGCCCTGGGTATCCTGGTGGAACTGATCGATTCGGATCCCGGACCATTGCTCCCGAAGCCGCTCGATCTGGTTCCCGAGGGCCTGAGCCGATTGGCCACCTTCAGCGACAAGCCGTCCGTATTCCCGGGCAGCCGGAATATAATACCGCTCCTGATACTCCGCCACCATCCGGTGAGCGCAGAAATGACACATGGTCATCTTCATCGACGCCTTCATCATCTGAATCCACCGGCTGGGCAACCCGCCGTTCTCCCGGTCGTAAAAGCTCGGGATAACGTCGTTTTCAAGGATGTTATAAAGGGCCTGGTTTTCCACGACGTCCTGATAGGCGGTGTCGGCGTACTCCTCGCCGTTGCCGATCCGCCAGCCGGCCTCGGGCGTATATCCCTCATCCCACCAGCCGTCCATGATGCTCAGATTCAAAACTCCGTTGATGGCGGCCTTCATTCCCGACGTGCCGCAGGCTTCAAAGGGGCGACGGGGGGTATTGAGCCAGACGTCGGCGCCGTGGACCAGGTGACGGGCCAGATGGATGTCGTAATCCTCGACGAAAACCATGCGGTGGCGAATATTGGCCTTCCGGGCAAAGGCCACGATCTGCTTGATCAGGTCCTTGCCCTCGTTGTCCTTGGGATGAGCCTTGCCGGCAAAGATGAACTGGACCGGCCGGGACCGGGAGTTGATCATCGCCTCCAGCCGTTCCGGGTCCATCAGGAGCAGGAAGGCCCGCTTGTAGGTGGCGAACCGTCGGGCAAAGCCGATGGTCAGGATGTCCTGGTCAAGGACCGATTCGGCCTCCCGCATCATCGCCTTGGGAGCGTTTCGCCGGCCATACTGCTTGATCATCTGACGCCGGCAGGTCCGGATCAGCCGGGAACGGCTCATCTCATGAGCCCGCCAGAGCTCCTCATCGTAAACGTCGTCAATCCGCTCCAACGCGGCCGGATTGGACGGGTGAAGCCGCCAGTCCGGGCCGATGTAGCGCTCGAAGAGCAGCGCGTTTTCATAGGAAATCCAGGATGCGATATGGACCCCGTTGGTCACATACTCGATCGGGACTTCGTCTTCCGGCCTCTGGGGCCAGACATGGGACCACATCCGACGGGCAACCCGACCGTGAAGACGGCTGACGCCGTTGCAGTACTGAGCCATGCTCACGCCCAGCACAAACATCGACAGCGGGCCGTTCGGGCCGCCGGCGGCCGGCTGTCCCCAGGAAAGAATCTCGTTCACCGGAACTCCCAGGCTCTCTTCCATGGGCTTTAAATAGGGGATGACCATCTCAGCGGGAAACTCCTCATGGCCGGCGGCCACCGGAGTGTGAGTGGTGAACACCGTGGTCCGGGGAACGATCTGTCGGGCGGTCTTCAGATCCACGTTGTGTCCGGCCATGGTCAGAGCCAGCCGCTCAAGGCCGGCAAAGGCCGAGTGACCCTCGTTCATGTGGCAGATGACGGGATTGATCCCCAACGCCGACAAAGCCCGCATCCCGCCGATACCCAGAAGGATCTCCTGGGCCAGCCGGGTTTTTTGCTCGCCCGCATAGAGCCGGGCGGTGATGTCCCGAACCACCGGCGGATTCTCCGGAAGATTGGTATCCAGGAGATAGACCGGGACGGTGCCCACCCGGATCAGCCAGACATCCGCCACGATGTCACCGTCCGGACCGCCAACCCGAATCTGAACCAGGTTGCCGTCGGGGTCCTCCGCCCGGCGCATGGGAACATGAAAAAAGTCGGTCTCCGGATAATCCTCCTGCTGCCATCCATCCGCGTCCAGGTATTGACGGAAATAGCCCTCACGATAAAGCAAACCGACGCCGGTCAGGGGCAGCCCCATGTCCGACGCGGCCTTCAGATGATCTCCGGCGAGAATCCCGAGACCCCCGGCAAACAGGGGGATGCTTTCGTGAATCCCGAATTCCATGGAAAAATAGGCCACCGTGTCCCGGTCGCCGAACGGCAGTTCTTCCCGAGAGGGGGCCGGCTTCATGGATTCATGAAAGTTGGCTTCCACCCGGCGGAGGTGGGCCAGAAAGCTTGTATCCGAAGAGAGCTCTTTCAGCCGTTTCTGGGACATAAGGGTAAAAAAAACAGTGGGATTTCGCTCCGCCTGGTCCCAGAGACGAGGGTCGATCCGGCGGAACAGCTCCACCGCGTCGTGCTGCCAGCACCACCAGATGTTGCGAGACAGCTCCTCAAGAAACGAAAGGGGCTCGGGAATGTTGGGAAATACCTGAAACGTTTTAAGATGCTCCATACTTTTCCTTATTGATTTTAGATTTTAGATTTAATTCCGAACAATTGGAAAGACCTCCGGGGTTTTGGAAAGACCTCCGAGGTTTTGTTTGGAAAGACCCCCGAGGTTTTGAAAACCTCGGAGGTCTCATTGGAAACCTCGGAGGTCTCTTTGCTGGAAACC
>CAZWGY010000221.1:0-7498 GCA_964633575.1 uncultured Desulfobacteraceae bacterium | reverse complement strand
CCGGCACAAACCTTGATCTTTGATCAATGCCGGGATGGGCGTCCTCTTCCAGCCGGTGTTTAGTGTGTGGCAGTCGTAAATCCTTTAGGGGAGGGGCTGCCGAACCTGAATGGCCCAAAAGATGATCATGGCCGAAAAGCGCGGTGGCCATTTTCCTGAATCGGGCCATCGGGTTCGCGATCCCGCGCCGGCGGGGCCCCGTCCCCGGCCCCCCGCCGGGCTCCTCACCGCCCCGATGACCCTGGAAGTCGCGATAGTCTTCGATTTGACGTGACGGCCCGCTGATCGGCGTTTTCGATGGGCGTTGATCGAGCCGGACCTGAACGGCTCCCATGGACTGCCGCCGCGAGCTGGTCCACCAGGCGGGTCATTTGCTCGGCCTCGGTCCGGAGGTGACGGGAGGCCTCGGCCGTTCCCCGGGCGCCTTCCGCGTTTTCGTCGATGATCGCCTTCATCTGGGCGACCACCTCGCCGATCCGTTCGATGGACCGGGCCTGGCCGTCGGAGGCTTCGGCGATCTCGTCGGCCAGGGATGAGCCCTTCCGGACCGTCTCCCCCACCTCGCCCACGGCGGACCGGGCTTCGTCCATTACCCGCCGGCCGGTTTCCACCTCGGTGAGGGTCCCGCTGATGAGGTCGGATGTGTTCCGGGCGGCCTCGGTTGCCCGGAGCGCCAGATTCCGGACTTCGTCGGCCACAACCGCGAATCCGGCTCCGGCCTCGCCGGCCCGGGCCGCCTCGACCGCGGCGTTCAGGGCCAGGAGGTTGGTCTGAAAGGCGATGTCGTCGATCATCGTGACGATCCGGCCGGTCTCTTCGGCGGACCGGGACACCGTGTCCATGGCTTTGTTGAGTTGGCCGATCCGGCTTTCCGCTTTTTCGGTCATCCGGCGGGCCGTGCCCATGACTTCGCTGACGGAGCCCGCCCGGTCGGCGTTTTCCCGGGTCACCCCGGCGGTCTGGTCCAGGACCCCGGCGGCCTCCGACGCGGCCGACACCCCGTCCGATACCCCCCGGGACAGCTTCGCGTAATCGTCGGCCATCCGCCGGGCCGCCGCCGCCACGCGGTCGGCGCCGGCTCCCATGCCCTGGATGACCCGCCGGATGGGGCGGACGGTGGCCCGGGTGATCAGCAAGACGATCCCGGCGGCCAATCCCATAACCCCCAGGGCAATGAGAGCGCTTACGGAACGAAGCCGGCGGGCCGGCCCCAGAAGATCGTCGTTGAACACCGTTATGGAAAATGTCCAGCCGGTGGTGGGAATCCGGACAAAGCTGGCAAATTTCTTGTCGCCCTCGTAGAGATACCGAATCTCCCCTGATTCCGATGCCATCATCTCTTCTCCGAAATTGAGCTGACGGATGTTGAGCTTAAGGATATGCTCGGGGTCCGGGTGGTAGGCCACCGTGCCGACTTCGTCATAGACAAAGGCATATCCCCGTTTGCCGAAATGGATGGGCGCGATGAACTTCTCCGCGAAGTAGCTCATCTTCAGGACGGCAAAAAGCACTCCCACCACGGTCTCTTTGTCCTTGATCGGATAGGCGATCATAAAGACCGGGTTGCCGCTCACCCGGCTTTTGATGACCCGGGAAATATGGGCGGTCCCGTTCAAGGCGTTCTGATAGTAGGTCCGGTCGCTCAGGTCCACCTTCCCGACGATTTCCGGGTTGGAGGAGACCAGAATCCGGCCGTTGGTGTCGGCGACGTTGATGTCCTCGTAATAGCGAGTCCGCTTTTTGGTACGATTCAGGACGGTTTCAGCCATCCGGCGGGCGGCCCGGCCGATGGGCGAGTCCTCGGTGGCCCGGACCATCACATCCTGATCAGCCCAGTTTTCGACGTCCATCAGCCGCTCTTCCACCCAGGAATTGATAAACCGGGCGTTGGTGTCCACCAGGCGGGCGACTTCCACCCGCATCAGATCCTCGATGGCGTACCGGAAAAAGAAAAATGAGACCGCCGAGACCAGGATCAGAGCCATGGTCAGCAGGATGAGGGTCGATAGGAGAAAGGTCTTTCGGAGGCTCAGCTTGAACATGGGCTCCTTCCTCGCGAGGGGATATGCTATTTTACGGGCACGCAGACGCAGATCTGATTACAGGTGCAGACCGTCCCGCCGACTTTGGGGATCAGAAAGCCGCCGGGCACGCAATTGCAGGTGCAGATGGCCCCGGCCGGAATCGGAGTGCCGCAGGGTTGGGTCCCGGTAATGGTCCGGCCGTACTGGTCGATGTAGGTGTACGTCCCGGCTTCTTTGCCCTTCGGATAGGCGTCCTTGTCGAAAAGACAGGTCAAAAGCTCGTTCCGGGCCAGATCCACCAGAATGACCCGCCGATCCCCGGTTCCGGCGGCCAGCCGGGACCCGTCCGGACTCACCGCCAGGCAATGGACGTTTCGGGTGTCAAGGTCCAGGGTCAGATCGTAGGTCCCGGAAGGGATTCGCCAGAACATGACCGTCCCGTCGTGCATCCCGGTGATCGCCCGGCAGGACCCCGCTTCGGTAAACGCCAGCCCGCCCGTCGGGCGGGCATCGGCGCCAAAGTCCCGGAGCATCCGGCCCCGGGCCACGTCGTAGATCCGGACCGGCTCATGCCGGTGGTCCGAGACGATGACCAGAAAAATCCCCAGCGGGTCGAAGGCGAGGGTCTCGACGGAGTATTTCAGCGGAATCCGCTGGACCCGTTTGCCCGTCTTCAGGTTCCAGAGGGTCACCCCCTTGCCCACCGCTCCGGCCAGGACGCCGTGGTCGGCGGAAAGGGTCAATCCGGTGACGGGGTACTCGCCGTCGCCGTCCAGCTTTTTCAAGGTGATTCCCAGTCGGGGCGTCCAGACGGTCACCCGCCCGTTTGGCCCCCCGGCCAGGAGAGACTCGCCGTCGGGGGTATAAATCAGGCTGCCGGCCGCTTCGTCGGGGCCGCTCAGGGTCCGGACCGTCTCGCCGGAGGGAATCGCCATGAGCGTGATCTCCCCCGGCCGTCCCACCGCCAGGGTCTTGCCGTCCGGGGAGACGGCCAGGCTTTTGATCTCCCCGGCGCCTTCATCCCAGACCGCCGCCAATGATCCGGCCGGCATCTCCCAGAGCTTGATCCCGTCCTTGGGGCAGAACGAGACCAGATAGGCCCCGTCCGGGGTAAATTCCACCCGTAAGACGGGGTCCCGGTGAGCCTTGATCTCCGGCGAGCAGGCTGACGGGGGATCCTCGGCCGGGTCCGCCGGCGCGGCGGCGGCTTCGGGGATGAGCGGCCGGGCCCCGGTCAGCAGGCCGACGGCCGCGGCGGCCGTGGTGAGAAATCCCCGGCGGCCCACGGTCCAGCCGGGGTCAAAGGATTGAATGGCGCGGAGCCGGGGCCGCGATTCGGTCCCGTCCGCATAGACGCGCTTGAGCAGGAAATCGGGGGATTTGGCTCGGGTCATGAGTGCTCCTCAAGAGGTCTCGGCGGGCTCGCCCCGCCAGACGAGCCCGCCGCTTCGGTGGATGCGGTCCAGGAGTTGGTGAATGATCAGCTCACGGTTCAATTGGCACCGCTCCGAGTCGCCCCCCGTCTCCCGGGTGGCGCAATCCCCGGCGCAATGCCATTTACAGAAACAGCCGTCGCATTCCGGCAGACGATCCGCCGTCCGGTCGATATGAGCCGCCAGCGCGGCCCGGTCGATGGAAAACCCGCCGTTGCCGTCGTACCGGCCCACGATAAACCGGTCGGCGGCCGGATGGGACCGGCCGTGGACCTCGAAACAGGCGGTCACCTCTCCGTCTGGGGTGACCACCAGAGCCCGGCAGGGGGCCTGACAGAACCGGCGGGTCAGGATATCCAGGCGGGCTCCGGAATAGAAAACCTCGACCCCGGCCGACTTCGCGGCCGTCCGGGATCGGACAAGCTCTCGAACAAACCGGTCCCGGGGAACCGGCCCCAGGCCGTCCCGACGGGCCCGGCCCCGGCGGAAAACCGGCTCCACCTGAATCCGCCGGGGGCGATGACGGTCAACGATCCAGGCGACGGCTTCGGCCAGACCGTCCACGGATCGTTCGGTCACCGTCATCCGGATTCCATAAACCACCTTCCGCCGGTCCAGGGCGGTCATCGTCCGGATCACGGCGGGCGATGACGGCCCGCCACCCACCGTCGGTCGCTGGGCGTCCTGGATCGGGGGCGGGCCGTCACACGAGAGGCTGATCTCGGAAAAGTGGTCCAGGATGTACCGGCCGACCCCGCCGTCCGGGGCGGCCAGGCCGTTAAAGGCCCCGTGGAGCCGGAGGGCCAGCCCGTGCCGGCGGGCGGCCCGCCGGGCATGGTCCGCCGATCCGATGATCAGCTCCGGGTGGAGACTCGGCTCCCCACCGCCGTGGAACCCGAGGGATATCTCCTCACCGCCGTTTTCCAGAACCGAAGCCACCACCGTGTCGATGGCCGCCCGGGCCAGCGCCGGAGGCATCTCCCGGACCGGCCCGTCCCCGGCGGCCGCGTAACAATAAACGCAGCGAAGGTTGCACCGGGTGGTGGGAAAGAGGATCACCGTGTCCCGTCGGGGGCCGGTCTCCGAGAACGGGTCCCCGGGAATCGGGGCCGGGGTCAGCAGATCGAGCCGGTCCAGGAGGGCATGGGTTTCGGTACAGGGCGGCCAAGGGCCGGGGGAAGCATCCCCGCCCCCGTCGGCCCATTGACATACGGTCAGGATCTCGTTGACCAGGGCCGGGTTGGCGATAAAGGCGGTCCGCTTGAGCGGCGCGTAGATCAGATGGTCCGATCCCCCGAGGGGGATGGCAAATATCTGGCGGGCGACGGCCGCCGCCGCGTCGGCCACGGAAAAGCGGCCGGGGGCGTTCATTTTTCCCGGCGGATACAGCGGCGGACCTTCCGGGCGAATTCGATGGCCTGATCATTCAAGGCATCCCGCCGGCGTTGAAACATCGCCTCGCCAAGCTGATCCCGCCGGCGGAAAAGATCCCGCCGGGCGTCCACGAGCGCCTGGTACTCCCGGTCGAGGGCCGCGTCGGAAACGGTCGGACCGGCGGAAGCTCCGCTATCCGACGCCGATCCGGACCCGGCCGCCGCCGGCCGATCCACCCGAAGGACGTCATTTAAGGGGATTCCGATGGTCTGGCCGTAGCGGGTGTAGAAGACCTGGCCGTCCTGCTCCCAGGTTGCCTCGGCCCGGATGGTCCGCCCGTTTTTCAGGACAATGGTATCCGCCCGGGCCGGGGTCAGGCAAAAGAAAGCCACCAGTCCAATGGTCCATGCGAGGACCAACGGGACCGGCGTTGCCCGACCGGCTCGACGGCCCCGGAGCCATGGGGAAGAGACGGAATTCATGGCCGGTCAACCCACCATCTCGAGGACGGACTCGAGCTCGGTCGCGCATTCGATCTTGGCTTCATTCGGCCCGTCGAAGTTGATGATCCGGTTTTCGATGTCCAGCTCGATCACCTCGCATCCGTGTTTCTGGATAATCTGGGTGATCATTTGAAGTATCTGCTCGTTGCTTAGCTCAGTCAAAACTCGCTCCTTTCACTCATTTTTTGGTTCAGGCTATCCAAACAGGGGCCAAATTTCAAGTTTTTTAATTTTGCGAAATCGATCTCGTTACCCGGAGCTGACGGATCGGCCCGAAATGTGGTATATTGGCTTCAATCCGTGGATCGATTCCGGTCCTGAGTCGGCCCCCAAAGGGGTTTTGAGCTAATTCATTAAAAAGGAGAAGACAATGAAACGATGCGTGATGGTATTGGCGGTTTTGTTGCTGGCGGTCGCTCCGCTCCATGCGGATATGGGCGTGGTTGGTGATTCGTTTCCTTTCCCCATCGAGGTGATCCAGGTTCCGGACATCCTCTATCCACTTGGAACTTATAAGCTCACCGTTCACATCCAGGGATCGGGCAATGTCGAAAGCACCCCGGCGGGCATCGACTGCGCGTCCGACGATCTGGGCGACACCGAGACCTGCACCTACCGGTTTGACAGCGGAACCGTCGTGGCCCTGACCGCGGCGCCCATCAGCGGCGACAACTTCACCGCCCAGTTCGGGGAGTGGTCCGGCGATTGCTCGGGCTCCGGGGCCTGTCCCCTGGTCATGAACGCCGACAAGGAAGTAACGGCTCACTTCACCGCCCTGGGGACTCCGGTTTTCGCGCTGCCCGTACCGTCAGCCCAGGAGACCTTCAGCTACCACCCGGCCGAGGTGCCGTACAAAGACCCTGATCCGAGTCGCTGCAAACCCTTTGCCATCGGCGCGTCATACTTATCCGACGGGATTTCGCTCCACGTCGGACTGCCGCCGTTTGCCGGGGACGTGGACGTCTATCTGGGGGTTCAGACGCCCGACAGCCCCGAGATCCTGCTTGTCGGCGCCGATGACGTCACCTTCACCCCGCTGTCCGCCGGAATCATCCCCTGGCGGGAGGACGTCAGTTTTCAGAACCTCGACGTGGGACTTTTCGGCACCATCCCGCCCGGCAGCCTCACTCCCGGCACCTACCGGCTCTATCTGATGGTCACTCCGGCGGACTCGATGGACAACTTCTATCTCTGGCAGAGCTACTTTGAGCTCTGGTAACGGGCGAACCCAACCGGCCGGAGCGCGTCTTTGCTCCGGCCGAGCCTCTGGATTTCCAACCCGAAAGGAGAGACATGACGACGGAACGGTTGAAAGCGGGAGACGCGCTGATTCTGGTGGACATACAAAACGATTTCTGCCCCGGCGGGGCCCTGCCCATCCCGGACGGAGACGCGGTGGTCCCGGTCTTAAACGACTGGATTCGGGCGGCCCAATCCGCCGGCATCCCGATCTATGCGTCCCGGGACTTCCACCCCAAGGGCCATTTGAGCTTTGCCGACCAGGGCGGGGACTGGCCGCCCCACTGCATCCAGGATACCGACGGCGCCGCCTTTCATCCGGACCTCGCCCTGCCTCCGGAGGCGGTGATCGTCACCAAGGGGGTCCGGTTCGACCAGGACCAGAATTCGGCCTTTGATCAGACCGGCCTGGCCGATCAGCTCCGGCGCGACGGGGTCCGGCGGGTCTGGGTGGGCGGCCTGGCCCAGGATGTCTGCGTCCTGGCCACGGTCCTCGATGCCCGGGCGGCGGGATTCGAAACAATGGTTATCCGCGACGGAATGCGGCCGGTGACCGGGGACGGCGGCCGGGATGCCATCGCCCGGATGGAATCGGCGGGGGCGGAGGTGGTCTGAAGGGATAAGCTGGAGCGGCGAGCCGACGCGGATCAGGTAAAGAACACCTTTTTTTCAGAAATGTATTGCCCGATCAACGGCACCTGGAACCTCAGCTCGCCGTTTACCCGTTCCAGCACCTCCTTGCGGATCAGGCCGCCGAGGACTTCCGGATCATCCTGGCCGATATTCTGGCCCCGGATCCGGCGAACCAGGAAGCTCCGCTCATCCTCCCGGAGCGTCAGCCGCCAGAGCTCATTGAAATACCCGCCCGCCATCTCAAACGCCTTTTGAATAACGGGCGGAATGTCGTTTAGCCCGGCTTCCCGGC
>CAZWGY010000220.1:3574-7502 GCA_964633575.1 uncultured Desulfobacteraceae bacterium | reverse complement strand
CTTTGAATTGCGCGGCCATGTTTAGCTTGAGGTCTTTCTCACGGAAATGCCAGATATCTTCTCGCAGCTTGAGCCTCCCGCCGGGTCCGGCCGACAAGAGCATCAGGGCATCCAGAAAGGCGCTTTTCCCGGTGTCGTTTTTCCCGATCAGGACCGTCAACGGGGAGAGCCTGACCGAAACCGACTTAAAGCATCGGAAATTTTTTAAATCGATTTTCGAAAACATGGCATCACCGATACGGAGCAGTTAAGAACCCGGCTTTTCACCCTTCCACCTCCCCTTTCAGAAAATCAAACAACAGATAATCCGCCGGGTTGATGGGCAGGAGGTCCTGCTTGGATGCCGCCATCCGCTCCATGGCGTTCTGGAGAGCGGTGTTGACTTCGACCTTGGGGTCCGATCGCTTGGTTACGCCCACGAGCATCACGATCCGCTGAGCGGCACGGGCCTCATCGGACAACTCCCGGCATTCCCCCCGGTCATATCGATGCTTGCCCAGGTTGAGGCCATAGACGTTCAGCCCCGAGGTCTCGTCGAAGGCTTCGGCGAGACGGGCGACCACTTTTTCCGCCCGGGTCTTTCCCCGCCGGTTCTCCTCGGGAGCCTCCCCCTCGCAGGATGCCATGCCGATGCAGATGAGGTCCCGGAAGTTGTTCCGGACAAAAGCCTGGAAGGTTTCGTTGATAAACGGCGCCGTGAAGTTGGCGATGTCGCCGACCACCGAGATTTTATCCTCACTGCCCCGGACCCAGTGGTAGGCGCTGTCGATAACCACCAGTTGAAATTCGCCCTTCCGGTCTTCCGCGTCACGGGTCTCGATGGCCGGCATCACCGAGATGACCGATGAGATCTCCCGCTTGGATGAGGCCGCGTACAACTCGATGGGGCGGACCGTGAGCGCGGTGCAGGCCGCTTCGGGAATGGCGCCGGAGTCGGTTTCCGCTTCCCGTTCGCTGATGTACCGCCGCAATTGAGCCTCGGTCTTCATGGCGATGTTGGTGGGGTCCTCGATCATGGAAAGGAGGCCCTCGCCGAGGGGCTCCCGGTCGCGGAGGGTATCGATGAACCGGTCCCGGATGCCGTCGATCAGGGACCGGCGGATGCCTTCATCGAAATGGCAGACCCGGCCGATCTCCACGTCCGAGAACAGCCCGGCCGCGTCCTTTTTCCGGGGATCGGTCAGGGTGACGCAGAAATCCCGCTGTTTTTCGCCCCGATCGGTTTCCCGCTCATAATCAAGAAAGTCGGTCAGCGCGTCCGCCAGGGTGGCCCGGTCGAGGACTTCCGACTGGAACGCGGCCAGCTCATCCGCATAGACCGTCTCCACCGCCTGCCGCTCGGCCCGGATGGTCATCTCCCGGTAATAGGCGTTTTCGTCCGGATACCGCCACTGCCCGGCCTCATCGGAAATCGGCTCGCAATACCGGATCTCTTCCCCCGTGGCCGGGAGGGCAAAACAGGTCATCAACAGGGCGATGGCAAAAGCCTTCCGCATGGCTGTCTCCTTATATCGGGTCGTTTTCAGGTCCGGCGGGTCCCGAAATCCGCCGGCCGGATGGTTCAATCCGTCGGGGTGGTCGCGGCGTAGAGGTCGATGGGATAGACCACCAGGGCCAGGCAGACGGTCCCGTCCAGGCTCTCCGGCCCGGCGACCGCTTCGACCCGGCGCACCAGCGATCCAAGGACCTCAGGGCCGTTGGACCCGATTTTCCCCGGATCGTTCATCATCGATCGGACGGTCTCCGGATAACGACCGTCATCCGGGCCGGTGAGGGATTCGGCAAAGGCCGTTTCGATCCGGTCGGCGCCGGCCGCCACCTGATCAGGGTCGATCCCGCAGACCCGGGCGATCTCCATCGGCCGGAGCCGCTCCCGGACATCCCCTTCGACCGTGCATCCGCTCAGGGACATGCAGAAGTCCAGGGGCGGAGCGGCGGCCATCCGAGCGTCTTCGCACCGGATAAACCCTTTCAGCGTCTCGACGAGAGCATCCCGGGAAAACGGCCCGTAAGGGTAGCCGTCCAGGGTTTCCCCGAGGAGCGCCGTTACGGCATCCCGCCGGGACGCCGCCCGCAAGGCTGTCTCAACGGCATCCCGGTCCGGGTGCCGCCATTTTCCCGATTCCGTAAAGGCGCTTTCACAGGACCGGACATCGACCCCATCATCCGCGCTTCGGGCCATATCCGCTCCGAGCCAGAACACCAGGATGATCAGTCCATAAGCCAATTGTTTCATCAGTTGGTCTCCCCGTTGTCGTCAGGTTTTTCCTTATCGGTTTTTTCGCCGTTCCGGATGGTGGCCATGTATTCCCGGATGAAGCGGGTGTATTCCTCGGAGGAAAGCTCGTCCTCGGGAATCGGCGGCCGGCCCACCTCGAGAATGAGGATGTCCCCGGCCGGCCAGGGGTCCCCGGCCTTCAGGTTCTGGTCGAAGACGACCCCGATCTCATCCACAATCCCGTTGTAAGATTCGTTCATCACGATCTCCCGGTCCGGAAACCGCTTCCGGACCTTTTCATCCCACGGCTTCCCCACAAGCTTCGGGACGGTGACGGTGATGATCGCCGGATCGGCTTCTTTGTTGTCCGACAGGGCCGCCACCGCCGGCGAGGACTCGTCGGCCGACGTCGTTTCCGCCGGTTGATCGTCTTCCGTCTCCGATTCGGCCGGCGGACCGGACGATGCCGCCTGATCCGGCGGTGAGGGCGTCGATTCGCCGGCCGGAGCGGGGGGAACCGTTTCCGGATTCACCGCCAGTGCCACCGTGAGCGATCCGTCCGGGACGGTCAGGGTTTTTAGGAGCATATAGCCCCGGGTGGTGGCGTAAAGATAGGTGGTCTTGGCATCCACGAGGTCGGGGTTGAGCGCCAGCAGGTCGGCGTGGCGCTCCCGGAGCTCCTTGACATGGACGAACCGGTCCAGGAGCTTTTGGTCCGCGTCCATCTCGGGCAGCGCCGCAAGCTCCTGGTCGGTCAGATAGCGATAGATCAGGGATGCGGCCAGGCATTTGGGGATGTACTCCTTGGAGTATTTCCCCAGCTCCCGGTTTTTAAAGATCGCGTTGAAGCTCCGCTTGTTTTCCTTCATGGGAAGCCGGCGGAGGACCCAGATGACCTTGTTGGTGCCATGGTGGAAGCTCCCCACGCTCAAGACCGTGCTGGCAAAGATGTTCCGGTTTTCGGAAAGGTACTTGGCGCAGGCTTCGGCGGCGAGCTTGTAATCCCGCCGCTGGTCAACTCCGCCGCCGACCTTGAGACCGTAGCTCCGGGCCGTCCGGGCGAGAAACTGGAACATCCCCACCGCCTTTTTGTCGGACCGGGCCTTGTTCTCAAACGCGCTTTCCACAAAGGGAATGGCAAAGGCCAGCTCGGCCGGGAGGTTGTATTCGGCGAAGATTTTCCGGATCTCGGGGAGGTACTCCCGGCTCCGCTCGATGATCTCATTGGTCCCGTGCCGGTCGATGATCGAATAGTATTTGTAGAAGTAAGCGACATGCCGGACCAGTTCGGGATCGATGGCAAACGCGGTCTCGTGCCACTCCTCGAAGAGGTCGGCAATCCCCCGCCGGATGGTCACCCGGTCAAAAGGCCAGACCGTGTCGGGAAAAGCCGAAACCCCGCTTGCCGAGGTTTCCGGCGGGGAGTCCGCATCCGCGCCGGGGACCGCTGAAAGGGCCAGCAGGGCCACCAGGAAAACAACGGGGCCGAGGCCCCGGAAACGCCTTGTCATCTTTTCGATCACCTGATTATCCGTTTCGATCCGCTCGGGGTGTGGGATGGGGACGGCCGCCACGGGCGGCGGAAGCCTTCGACCCCCTGGGGCCATCCAAAGATAGGATACTTTATCTTTTTTTCCGGGGTTCTTCAAGTCCGAGGGCGGGAGGGCGGTTGTGACAAGGGGATATTCGCGGGAAATAAAGCGGGTTGCC
>CAZWGY010000220.1:0-3474 GCA_964633575.1 uncultured Desulfobacteraceae bacterium | reverse complement strand
CCTATCCCTCAATCGCCCTGATAATCCGGGTCATCACCGGGGCGCTGGGCATGGGCATAACGGAAGTGATCTCTTCGGGAATGCCCAGGACGTCCAGGACCGCCGGGTCGTTTTCAACCCCCATGAGCCCCGATCGGAACCCGTGGCGCTCCCAGGCGATCCGCTGGAGGTCGTCGTCCTTGAGCGCCTCCATCAGCCGCTTGCCGCCGTCGGTGAGCGCGATGACCGGGTGCGAGCTCCAGACCGTCGGCACCGGATAGAGGGTCCGGATCTTCTGGCGGAGATAGTCCCGGTACTCGTCGTTTTCCAGGGTAAACTCCACGAGCTGGTTTTCATATCCGACGATCATCGGCCGGGCCCCCACTCCGGTGGTGATAAAACTCTTGAAGATATCCCCGGATGAGTGCTCCATGTGACCCCGGAGCCGGAAATACTCCACGATCCGGGGCAGCACCCCGTCGATGTCTTCGGATGTGACCACCTTCCCGCCGTTGATCATGTTGGCCAACAGCCCCGCGAACATGTTCCCCGAGTTGCTCCGGGTGGGATCGGTGGACTGGATGCTCACCCGGCCGAAAAGCTGGGGCAACCCGATGTTCCCCCAGGTCTTGCCCCCCATGATCAGCCCGATGAGCTTGGGGAAATCGACGATGTAGTAGCTTTCCGAGCGCTTTTCCACGATCCCCTGGTCGATGAGCGCTTCGGTGACGATGTCGTAGGCGTAGAGGACAATCGGCGAGTTGAAAATGGTCTCCTGGGCCATCTGGGTCTGGCCCCGGTTCCGGAACATCTCGGCGGCCACCTGGTTGCTGGGCCAGAGGGCGTCCTTTCCGGCCGTGGGCAGGTCGGTGACCATCTCGATGCTCCCCGCCTTGACCGGCGTCAGGCGAATCCCGTACCGGTCCGTCAGAATGGCTTTCACCTCGGGGTTTTCGAGATACGCCATCTTCTCGCCGCCCACATAGGCGGAGACCTCGATGACCTTGGGCGCCGCCGGAGTTTTCAACCCTTCCAGGCCGCCGGTAAAGTAAACGGCTCCGACGACCGCCGCCGTGATCAGAAAAATGATCGGTCCGATGAGCTTCTTCACCGCCGGCTCCTTTCGTTTTCAAGTAAAGGGGGGAGGTCCGCGTCGAGGATCGACAGGAGCGTCTCGGAGTTGACCTCCAGGTCCATCAGATCGTTTTGAATGCACTGCTGGTAAAAAGCGTCCACCCCGGCCAGGACCTTTCCGATGGCCGACTCCGCCGCCGCCAGCTCGTCCTCGCCGTCGGCCTCACGAGCCAGCCCGGCAACCCGGACGTACTGCTCCACCAGGTCCCCGGCCCGCTCCAGATAGTGGTCCAGAAACATGCCCGCGCTGTCGATCATGAGGTCCCTCGGGTCTTCCTCGAAGTTCCGCCCGATCTTTTGCAGAAGGTCCACCAGCTCCCGGAGCAGCTTGTCGATCCTCGGCTGCCGGCTCTTGCCGGCCAGGGACCGGAACCGCTTGACATAGTTATCGACCTTAGCCAGGGCATCTTGCTGCTGAGCCAGAGTCACCCCCGGCGCCACCTCGATCTCCTCGGGCCGACGCTTCCGGGGAATGGTAAAATACGTCCCCAGCCCCACCGCCGCGCCAATGGCCAGGTTGAACCAGAGAACCAGCCCGCCCCAGAAGGTGAGCCCGGCCAGGACCCCGGCCCCGATCAATCCCGCGACGATCTGTCGGTAGGTTTCGGTCATCGAATCAGCTCCGAAAGCATCAGTTGTACCCCTTGGCGTTGCGGAAGGCCTTGATCAGGTTCTTTCCGCTGAAGACCCGCCCCACGGTCAGCTCGGAGATCTCCTTGAGCTGGGTCGGGTCGGCGTCGCCAAAGGTGATCGAAAAGATCGGGATGTCCGCCCCCATGGGCAATTCCCGGATGGCGGTCCGGAGCGCCTGGAGCTCCCCCTTGGACCGGCCGTCGGTCATCAGGATCACGGCCGGAAAGAAGTCGTCGATCCCCTCTACCTGGCCGAGCAGCTCCAATGCCCGGGCCGCCGCCGCGTAAATGTCGGTCCCGCCGCCGGGGGTGAGGCCGTTGACGAAGTTGAGGAGCTGCCCCAGCATCTCCGGAGAATTCCCCTCGGCCTTCACCCCGCTCAACGGCACGGAATTAAACGGCACGATAATGTGGATGTCCCGGGGCGAGGCCTGGAGCATATATCGCCGGGCCTGGTCCGGGTCCAAAAGCGTGGTCATTGCCGCTTTGAGCTCGGTGATCCCGGTCCCCTTCATGCTCCCCGAAACGTCCACCACGTAAGCGGTGCAGGAAGGCTTCCGGAGGGCGGTCTGGTAGAGGTCCAACGCCTTGCGGATCACCGGCTCCGACGGCGTCGGCACCGGGGAGATGATCCGGCTCACGTCGATCCCCCACTCCGGATTGAAAATCGACGGATCGACCTTCTCCGGCGTCATCCCCACCAGCCCCGTCCGGCGGCCCTGGCGGAGAATCTTGTCCTGAACTTCGTCGGAGAGGAGAAAGGTCTGGAGCTTCCGGAACAGGGCCTCCTTGTCGGCGTTCCCCTTGTCCACGTAGCCCAGCGGGGAGTCGGCGATGGTGATCCCGCCGGTCGGGTAGATCGCGTAGAGCGGCGGCTGTCCCCGCTGGGTGAGCTCCCGGTTGGCCTCGATGATCATGGCCTCGTAGTTGAACATGGCCTGGAACCGGTCGTAATGCGAAACCACCGTCTCCTTGAGCCAGCCGCTGCTGCCCGACGATCGGTTCACCCGGCTCAAGAGCCGCCTGACCTGATCCTGAACCGCCGGGTCCTCCAGGTGCTTCATCTGGAGCGCCTCTTTGGCCCCGGACAGGGCATAGAGAAACCCGATGTAGGCCGAGGCCCCGGAGTTGGACTGGGTGGCCGAAGTCATAGCGAACCGGAGCTTGCCGGCCTCGCTGGCCTCCAGGATGTCGCCGATGGAAACATCTTTTTCGGTCCACCCCAGCCGCTCGGCCACCGGCTTTTTCAATCCCAGAACCACCGGCGACCGCATGATCGACTCGACGTGCCGGACCGCGTTCCGGTTATCCCCCAGGGTGATCCAGAGGGTGTTGGCCGGCCAGACCGCATCGTAGGGAATCCCCTTGCCCCGCTCCATGAGCATCAACGTCATGTCCACGCTGCCCATGTAATCGATGTCGATCCGGACGCCCTCGTTCCGGGCAAACTCCCGGATCAGCGGCTCCAGCCCCTTGTTTTCGGAACCGGACACGATCTTGAGCGTTTCGTCAGGAGCCGCTTGCCGGGTCTCGCCGCCGCCGGCCGAGTCATCGGATTGGCCGCCGCAGCCGAAAGCCATTGCCAGCAGCAGGGCAGCGGTGATCGCCAGAAACCGCCGTAAGGTCTGTCTGTTCATGGAAAGCCTCCAATTGGGTGGGTTGGCGTCTGACGGCAACCCCTCCCCCCGGCCCCCTCCCCTAAAGGAGAGGGGGTGATATCAATTGCCTG
>CAZWGY010000219.1:0-7502 GCA_964633575.1 uncultured Desulfobacteraceae bacterium | reverse complement strand
GGGAGGGGTTTGATGAGCCGGGTGAATCAAATGGCCAAAACGATGATCATGGCCCCCGGCGCCCTTACGCCTTGTCTATTTCACCGGCCCGTCGAGCGTTGTCCGCTTCAACTCCCGCTTCCGCCGCCTCGCCCCGATGATCCCGGCCCCCACGGGGAGGACGAGGCCGAGCATTCCCCACCGGGCGTGATCCATGATGAAGCGGGCCGCGGCCATCACCGGATGGGTCTGAAAAAAGCCTCGGGCCGCCGCGTCGTTGGCGTGGGTTGCGACAGCCGCGCCGCCGAGCGCGTAATCATGGGCCACGGCCAGCCCTCCGATCGCCGCCCGCCAGGCGATGGCCATTCCCCCGGCTGAAAAGATCCCGACGGCCGCTCCGCCCAATGCAAATCCGCCGACCGCCAGCCCGCCCAGGGAGATCAGCCCGGCGCTGACACCGCCCACCGCGATCCCGCCCACCGCTCCGCCCCCGATGGCCAGGACCGGCCCGACGGCCAGGTCCCCCACCGCGATCCAGCCTCGGGCAACCCCCCGGACCGCTCGTCCGTCGGCCGGCGGTCCCACGGCGACGTGGATCAGGGGAAGGCCCAGCAGCGTTGTCTTCGTTCGATAGTCCATGTCGATCCTTAAACTTTCAGTCCACGGTGAAAAGGGCGTCGAGATCCACTGACATCTCCGCCGGCGCGGCGATCTCCTGGAAGCCGGTTCCCGGATGGAAGACTGGCTGAGCAAACCGCCCATCGGATTCGAGCCGGTAGATGATCAGTATCCGGTCGGTGGGATGAATCAGCCAGTATTCCCTGACCCCGCTCCGTTCATAAAGAATCCGTTTCTGGATGTAATCCCTGGCGGCGGTGGCCGGTGAGATAATCTCGGCGATAAAGTCGGGCGCGCCCCGGCATCCCCGGTCGTCGAGCCGGGCCGGGTCGCAAATCACCGAGATGTCGGGCTGGACCACGGACGTCGTGGTGTCATCGTCTAAACCGGTATCAATGTCCGGCAGACGGACGTCAAAAGGCGCCGCGTAAACCCGGCATGGACGGTCGGTGAGAAAGACGGCGATCTGTTTGAATAGCTCGCCGCAAACCGCCTGATGTCGTCGGGAGGGCGCCGGGCGCATATCGTAAACCGTGCCGTCGATCAGCTCCGCCCGGCCCGGCCCGGTCCAGGTCAGATAATCGGCGTATGTATAGGATTGCTCCTGTGCTTGCGGTGCTCCCATGATCGGGCTCCTTTCGTCGGACCGCGTCATCCGCTCGCCTTTGGGCGTCACAAGGCAAGCCGCCCCGTGTCGATTACTATACCACAAGCGGCCATGGTGGAAACCCCGGAATCGGAGGCCGGCCCCCACCGCGTGGACGGTTGTCAAAGTCCTGGATATGGGATAAAGTCAATCTGGGTTGGCCGAAAGATCCGTGCCCGTCTTTCTCCGGCCAATCACCAATTTGAGACCCCGATTCGAGAGGAGGCCGACGAGATGAGCGAGATCCGGATGACCGCCGAGGCGCGGACCGATTACGATTGCGAGGCCACTGGAATGCCGGCGGAGCGCTGGGGCGAAGCGGTCTTTCAGATCGGCGAAGAAGAGATCGTCATGGAGGTGAGCGTCGAGGACGACATCATCGTCTCCATCATGACCGATGAAAAAACCGCATGGAAGGGGACTCTGGCGGGCCTCCGGAAAATTCTCCGGAGCGAGATCAAGGCCCGTTAGCCGATTCCCGTGATCATCAGCGCCAGCCGGCGGACCGACCTGCCCGCCCACTATACTCCCTGGCTGATGAACCGTTTCGCGGCCGGGTATTGCGAGGTTCCCAACCCCTTCAACCCGAAGCAGGTTTCCCGGGTTCAGCTTCACCCCGAGGGGATCGACGCGGTGGTCTTCTGGACCCGGGACCCGGCCCCGTTGATCCCCCGGCTCCCGGAGATCGACGACCGGGGGATCGCCTACTATTTTCTCTACACCCTCCTCGACTATCCCCGGCCCATCGACCCCGGAATGGCCCCGCTGGTCCGGCGGATCGAGACCTTCCGGGAGCTGTCCGGCCGGATCGGCCCGGACCGGGTGGTCTGGCGCTACGACCCGATCTTTTTGTCCACCGCCACCGGGCCCGATTTCCACCGAAAGACCGTCGGCCGGATCTCACGGGCTTTGGCCGGAGCCACCCGGACCTGCGTGGTCAGCCTCGCCGACATCTACCGGAAGGTTCGGCCCCGCCTGGCCGCCCTCGAGCGGGAGACCGGCATCCGTCCCCTGGCCGATGAGGAGGTGGACATCCCTCGTTTGATGACCGACCTGTCGGTTATTGTCGGCGGACACGGCATGGAAATCCGGACCTGCGCGGAAATGCCCCTTACGGAAGACTGGGGCATCCCGCCGGCCGGGTGCATCGACCCGGACCGGATCACCGCCATCACCGGTCGGCCGGCCCCGGCCGTCAAGGACCCGTCCCAGCGGCCGTCCTGCCGATGCGTCGTCAGCCGGGACATCGGGATGTACGACACCTGCCCGGCCGGCTGCGTCTATTGCTACGCCGCCGGCTCCCCGGAACGGGTCCGGAAAAACCGGTCGGCCCACGACCCGGAAGCTCCTTCCCTGGTCCCCTCCTGACCCGCCGTCGAGAAATCCGTTGATTGGATGCTGTTTTTTGATAGAATGCCCTCTTGTTGCCGGGCGGCCGGCGGCGAATGGAAACCGATAGGAACTGAGGCCAAAATGACCCTGACGGGAACCGATCTCGAAGATCTTCGATACGCCAAATTGCTTCTGGAGGAGCCGGGACTTGCCTCCCGGGTGCTGAACGTGGTCGGCGTGCCCCTGGAGCGGGGGTTTAAATACCTGCCCCGGTCCTGGTACGGCCAGGTGGAAAAGATCAGCGAAAAGGTTCTTGCCGAGGCCTTTGATTTCGCGGTCCTGAGCCTGGGTCGGGGGGGCGGTATCCGCCCGTCGTCGGACACCTTCCACAAGGTTGCCGTAGCGGTCTCCGGGGGCGTCGGCGGACTCTTCGGGCTGGGCGCCCTGGGCTTCGAACTGTCGGTGTCCACTCTCCTCATGCTCCGGTCCATTGCCGACATCGCCCGGAGCGAGGGGGAACACGTAAGCGACGTCGAGACCAAGCTCGCCTGCCTGGAGGTCTTTGCCCTGGGCGGCTCGGGCGAGGGGGACGACGCCGGGGAAGCCGGCTACTACGCGATCCGGGCCGCCCTGTCCAAAGTTGTCTCCGACGCGGCCCGGTTCATCGCGGAACGCGGCCTTGCCGACCGGACCGCTCCGATTCTCGTCCGGTTCATCAGCCGGATCGCCTCAAGGTTCGGCGTCGTGGTTTCGGAAAAGGCCGCCGCCTCGGCCATCCCCATTGTCGGGGCCGCCGGGGGATCGGTGATCAATACCATCTTCATGGACCACTTCCAGGACACGGCCCGAGGCCATTTCATCGTCCGGCGCCTGGAACGGACCCATGGCCGGGAGACGGTGGAAGCCGTCTATCGGGACCTCTAAGGGGGACGCGAGACACCGATGACCGATACCCATCGGCTCCTGAGCCCCGCCGTCACCGAGTCCATCGAGACCCTCCGGGGCGAAATGCCCCATCTCATCGACGCCCTGCGCCTGAGCAACAGCATCGACATCGCCTCGTGGCTCAATGTGATCGCCGGAAAGCTCATCCCCCGGTTTTCCCCGGATTTTCCGCTCATGGCGGCCATCTGCGGCGGGGGCTCATCCGGAAAATCGACCCTGTTCAACGCCCTGGTGGGCGAACGGATCTCGCCGTCCGGCGGTTCGGCCGGGATCAACCGCCGGATTCTGGTCTCGGCCCCCGGCGAGATCTTCCACCAGCGGGAGTTCCTCTCGACCCTGTTCGCCCCCTTCGGGGACGGGTCCGAGCCCCTGAGCGACCCCCGGGATCTCACCGAACCGGGTCATCCGCTCTATATCCTCGACGGCAACGTCCCCCGAAACATGGTCCTCATGGACACCCCGGACTTCGACACCGGGGCCCGGGGCGGCTACACCAACCGGGAGGCGGTCCGCCAGGCCCTCGAAGCCGCCGACGTCCTCATCTACATCTTCACCAACGCCACCTACAACAACCAGGACAACACCGATTTCATCGCCCGGATGCTCACCGGGATCGGAATCCGGAAATGCTTTCTCGTTTACCGGACCTACGCCTCCTTCAAAGACGACGAGGTGGTCCGTCACGCGAACGTCGTGGCCCGGCATATTTACGGCGACGCGGCCGAAGACCATGTGCTCGGGATCTACCGGGCCGATGAGGACAACGCCGTGGCCGCCGGCGAAGCGTTCATGACGCTCCGGCCGGCCCGGCCCGATGACCCGCCCTTCATGGACGCTCTGAAAGCCCTGGACCCCCGGACGCTCCGGCCGGAGCTCCTCGCCTCGATCCTCACCGACGTGGTGGACGGGGCCGAGGAGTACTTAGACGCGGCCCGCCGGTCCCGGGATGCGTTGCGCCTCTATCTCGACGCCCTCCTGGCGGCTCAGAGCAGCGCCGTCCGACAATCCCTGACCCACTTCCCCATAGACCAGGTCTTAAACCGGTTCGCCGAGATCTGGATGGCCTCGGACCCGACCCACATCCGGGTCATGCGCCGGACCGGGAAGGTCATCGGAACCCCGGTCCGGGCGCTGGCCGGAGCCGCCCGGTGGGTCTCCGGCCGGGTGGCCGGCGGCGGCCGCCCCAACGGAGAATCCACATTCCGGGATCACCTGGAATCCGACCTTCTGGCCGGGGTCAACGGCCTCCACGGCTGGGCCGTGAGCGCCGATCTTTCGGCGGTGGTAACCCGGAACGACCCGGTGGCCGACCGGATGAAGGAGACGGCCAACCGGCTCTCCGAGACCCCGCCCCCCGGCATCGACCCGCCGTCGGTGACCGAAGCCGGCGCCGAGTCGACCCTCACCTTCCACGTGGCGGCTCACCCGGCGGTCGAAGCATCCCGCCGGCGCCTGGCCGACCGGAACTGGAAAGCATCCATCGATGCCATCATGGCCCAGAAGGAGTCGATCATCAAGCTCTCCGAGGACATCGAAGCCGAGCTTTACGTCATGGCCGACCACTTCCGGGGCCGGATGGGGCTTTCCGCCCGGATCAAACAGACCTTCTCGGCCTTTCTCAACGTCCTGCCGGCCACCGTGGCCATCACCTATATCCTGGCCACCGGCGATCCGGTGGGCGCGGCCGGGATCAAGGTCAAGCTCACCGGCCTCTTCGGGCTCCAGGACCTCTACGCCCTCGTGGCCATCCCCGTCACCACCGGGCTGAGCAAGGCCGACCGCCAGAGGCTCGAAGCCCTCCTCGGTCCCATCGCCAAAGCCTGGCTGGAAAACAAGATGACCGTGGTCCAGGAACTTTTCGAGGCCGAAATCACCGGCGACCTCATCGCCGCGTCGCAATCGGCGATATCCGAGGCCGACGCCCGCGTCGAGCGGATCGAGGCCGCCCTCCAAACCTGCAAACAGGCGATGCCCAAACGATGATATCAAACCGACAGCAGACCCTCATCCGGGCCCGGGGGGTCATCGAAGGATTGAAAAGCGACATTCAGACGGTGGACGAAACCCTTGCCGCCGCCCCCCTCTGGCGGCCGGGCACGGCGCTCCGGAAGCAGTGCGAAGAGGTCCTCCGGATGATCGACGACCTCGAGGCCCGGTTCGACCGGAAGCTGGTGGTCACCCTCATCGGCCCCACCGGCTCGGGAAAATCCACCCTCTTGAACGCCCTGGCCGGGGTGGATGACCTATCCTCAACCGGCAACGACCGGCCCACCACCCGGAACCTGGTGGTTCTCTGCCGGGAGGCCGCCGACGCAACCCAGCTCGTGGACCAGATCGGCGGGGAAAATATCAAAATCCGCGCCAGCGACTCAGCCGCGTCCCTCTCCCATGTCCTTCTCATCGACACCCCGGACACCGACAGCACCGAGCAGGAACGGCACATCCCGCTCGTCCGCCGGGCCATCGGGCTTTCCGACGTCCTCATCTGCATGTTCAACGCCGAAAACCCCAAGCGCCGGGATTACGCCGATTTCATGGCGCCCTACGTCCAGCGATTTCGGGGCGAGTCCCTCGTCTGCGTCCTCAATAAATGCGACCGGCTAGACGAAACCGAGCTCCGGGAGACCATCCTTCCCGAGCTGATCCGGTACATCGAGCGGGCCTGGGACCGGCCGGCCGAAGCGGTCCTCTGCATCTCGGCAAGACGGCATCTGCACGACCCGGGCTGGGACGAACGGGCCACTCCCCGCCACGATTTCGACCAGTTCGAGGACCTCCGGGATCGGGTTTTCGGGACCTTCAACCGGGCCGAGTACGTCATCGACCGGCGCCTGGAAAACGCCCGTGCGCTCCGGGATTACATCTTCGAGGCGGTGTCCGAGCCTTTGGGCCGGGACCGGGAGATCCTCGGCGAGGCCCGGACCGCCATGGCCGACCTCGAGGCCAGAGCGGTCCGGAACGCGCTGTCGGCCCTCAAGGGCGAGGACCCCCGCCATCAGGTCGGGGTCAACGTCCTCCTCTACCAGAGACTGGCTCAGCGGTGGATGGGGCCGGTGGGCTGGGTTATCGCCTTATGGGCCCGGATTCTCATCTTCGGCACCGGAGTGGCGGCCATGCTCCGGTTCGGCAACCCGGTCAGCCAGGTCTGGGGGATGGTCTCCTCCATCCGCCATTTCAAGGAATCCCGGGCCGCCATCGCCGAAGCCGGCAAGGGGGAGCGCTTGGACCGGGCGCTCCGGGACTACCGGGTAGCCCTTCTCAACGACTGGCCGGACCTGGCCGCGAAGCTGGCCCGGGCCGAGTTCGACCGGTCCGTCCGCCGGATCGAGTCGGTGATGCCCGAGGGCGAGGCCCTGGGTGAGGAGCTCTCCGGGCTCTGGAACGATGCCTTAGACGATGCCCTGGAAGGCGCCGCCAAGCGGCTCAGCGGGTTTTTCCCCCAACTGATCTTCAACCTCCCGTCTCTGGTCGTCATCGGCTATGCCGGGTGGATCACGGGCCGGGCCTTTTTCGCGGGGAACTACTTCAACGGCGACTTCTTTCTCCACGCCTTTCTCACCATCACCCTGATCCTCTTCATCTCCTTTTTCATCTTCCAGCTCATCGCCCGGATGGCCGCCGGCACCGACCGGATCACGACCCGGGCCTTCGAAACGGTCAAGTCGCTCACCGACGGCGTCCACCAGACCCAGCTCAACCCCCTTGGCGAACAGCTCGACGCGGTCATGAGCCTCGAATCAATCGTGGGTCCCGTCGAGCCGCCGGGCGAGGCCCCGTGATCCGGGACGGCAAGCCGCTCCCGCCGGATATCCGTGACCGGTTCCCGGCGGTGGCGGCGTTTTTCCAATCCCGCCCGGATGTCCGGTTCGCCTACCTCTTCGGAAGCATGGCCCGAGGGACTGAAGGCCCGTTGAGCGACGTGGACATCGCCGTTTACATCGACTCCGACGACCCCGAAACCCCCCTGGATATCATCGGCCAC
>CAZWGY010000218.1:0-7522 GCA_964633575.1 uncultured Desulfobacteraceae bacterium | reverse complement strand
CGGCGTCGGAGATTCGGTCGGGGTCGAGTCGGGCACCGGATCAAATACGGCGTCCGGCACCGCATCGGGGACCGCCGAGGCGGATGATCCCGTGACCACCGATTCAAGCCGTCCCACCCGCTGGTCCAGGGAGGCCAGGGTCTGGGACTGGGTCTTTAGCTCCTCCTGGATCGGCTTGAGGTCGCCCAACCGGTCCTCCATCCGGTCGAGACGGTGGGCCACTCGGCCCATCGAATCCGGATCGGCCGCGCCGGAGCCGTCCGCGAACGGCCGGGAGTCGTTGATGGGTTTAACCAGGACCCGTCCGGAACCGCCGTCGCCGGGCATCGGGGGCATGTTCATGAACATGATTACCAGAAGCACCGTTGCCGCCACCAGCCATGTGCCCAGCAGGACGCCGGGGATGATGCTCTTCTTGCCGGATCTTTTGGGACTCGCCATCTTTCGCTCACTCCGGGATGGGCGCGGTTTCCGAGCTTCGCGACCGTCAAGGTTGAATTGTCGGCTCATCTTACCACCTTTTTCCCTTATGTCAAAACCGGACGGCGATCGGCTTACGCCGTTCCCCGCCCCGCCGCCTCGCCATCGATAAACCGGTCAACGGCCGACCAGAATGCCCGGCGGACCGGGTCGGTCTCCATGAGGATCTCGTGGAGCGCCCTGGGGATGATGACCCGTCGGCAATCCGCGAGCCTTTCACACAAAGCTAACTGGGCCGGCAGGGAGACCACCCGGTCGGCCCCGGCGGTGGCCATCAGCACCGGCATCCGGATCGGGTCGGTGTAGCCGGGCGCGGTGAGCCGGTCCACGGACCGGAAGGTGGCCGCCAGCCAGCCATAGGTGACGCCGCCGAGGGCCAGGGCCGGGTTCCGGACCACCTCACGCTTGGAAAGCGCAAACCGCTCGAAATCGGCGGTGAGGCGGTTGTCCGAAAACCGCTCCCGCCGAAGGTCATAGGGCCCCGCTCCCGGCACATAGGCGTGAGCATATCCGTTGGCCACCGCGACCCGGGCCAGAGCTCGGGCCAGCCACCTCGGATAAGGGGCCGTGTTGACATCGACCATGGGCGAGACCAGGATCAGCCGGTCGGCCGCCGCCGGATATCGGTGGAGAAACCTCAGGGCGATGTGTCCGCCCATGGAGTGGGTCAACAGGAGCCGGAGCCCCCCGCCGGTGGGCGCCACCACCCGTTTCAGAAGGGCCGCCAGGTCGGAGACGTAGTCGGCGTAGTCGTCCACGTATCCCCGCTGCCGGTCGGCCAGGAGCCGGGTGGAGAGCCCCTGACCCCGCCAGTCGAGGCAGAAGGCGTCAAAGCCCCGGTCGTTCAACTCCGAGGCGGTCTCTTCGAATTTTTCAATGAACTCGAACCGGCCCGGCAGGATCACCGCCCACCCCCGCCGACGGCCGAGGGCGCAGGGCCACCGTCGCCATCGGATCGATACCCGGGCCGACGTCCGAAGGTAGCCGGTCCGAATCATCAGGCGGGGAGTTGACCGTTTTCAGATTTTCGATTACAGTAGCCGCGCACGAAGGGTCCTCCGTCTGATTCCAAAGGCATTTCAGTATGAACCAGTTTAATCGATTTGAAAAGGAAAAATGGCACATCATTCACACCAATTTGTCGAAACCTACACCGGGCTCGTGGGGTTCGGTCTCGACCGGCCCACCGACGAAAAGACGCTCATCTACTATCTCCAGAAGTTTTCGGATGACGCCCTGGCGGAAACCCTCACCGCCCGGATGACCGACGAGGAGCTCGAAGCGGTCTTTTCCCTGATCACCCGGATCATGAAGGCTCACCTCAGCGAGGGCGAATACCACCGCCTCTTTTTGAAAGAAGAACATCCCTGACCCCGATGAAAGGGGGGCGAATGCTCACCGAGACACAGCTTGAACGATACGCCGACGTGCTTCTCTGGGCACTGAAGACGGCCCGGTCCGGCCGATATTACAAGGGCCACGTCATCCTCATCCGGTATGACCGGGCGGCCACCCGCCTGGCGGAGATCCTCTTCCGGCGGGTCATCGACCGGGGGATGCACCCGATTCAGCGGGTCACGGCGACCCCGGAGATGGAGCGGGTCTTCTATCAGGGGTCCAACAACCGGCAGCTCACCTTCCGGGGACCGGGGGAGACCGAGCTGTGCGAGGGCTTGAACGGCTCGATATTCCTCTACGCCCCTGAGTCGATCACTCACCTGAGCGACGTTGATCCCGGCCGGATCGGGCGGGCGGCGGTGGCCCGAAAACCCCTCCGGGACATCCTGACCCGACGGGAAGAAGGAGGCGATTTCGGCTGGACCCTCTGCGCCTTTCCCACGGCGGAGCTGGCCCGGCACGCCAACCTCGATCTGAAGACCTACACCGACCAGATCATCCGGGCCTGCTTTCTCGACGCCGAATCCCCGGTGGCCGAATGGGAATCGGTTTACAAACGGGCGGTCGCCGTCAAACGATGGCTCAACGGCCTCTCCATCGAAACGCTCCACGTCGAATCGGACCACGTCGATCTGACGGTCACCCCGGGCCGGGACCGCCGCTGGATCGGGCTGTCCGGCCACAACATTCCCTCGTTCGAGATCTTCCTGTCCCCTGACTGGCGAGGGACCGAGGGCCGGTATTACGCCAACCAGCCCTCGTTTCGGAGCGGCAATTACGTCCAGGGAGTTACCCTGGACTTCAGGAAGGGGGAGGTGGTCGAGGCATCGGCCGACACCGGCGAGGGGTTCGTGAAGCAACAGCTCGCCACCGACGGGGGCGCCAACCGGATCGGCGAGTTTTCCCTCACCGACCGCCGGTTTTCCCGGATCGACCGGTTCATGGCCAACACCCTGTTCGACGAAAACCACGGCGGCGAGCACGGCAACTGCCACCTGGCGGTCGGGGCATCCTATTCGGACGCCTACGCCGGTGATCCCAAGACCCTCACCCGGACCCGGAAGCGGCAACTCGGCTTCAACGACTCGGCCATCCACTGGGACCTGGTCAACACCGAGCCCAAGCGGGTGGCCGCCCGGCTCAAGGGCGGCGGGACTCAGGTCATCTACGAAGACGGCCGGTTCACCGTCGTATAGCCTGATCCGCCCCCGTTGAAGACGGCCAGGTTCCGGCGGAGCCGCTCGCCATCCATGAGGTCGGCCATGGCCGCCTCGTAATGGGTCCGGCCCAGGTCCGGGACCAGGTTGAGCCGGTGGATCTCCCCCAGCAGGGCCATGTTCTGCATCCGGGCGTCTTTCAGATCTGGGGAAAAGACCCGGTGGACGACGACCTCGGCCTCCCGGCCGGCGGCATCGACCGCCTCTGGAGTGACCGTCGGGGCGTCCCCCATCCGGACCGGCAGGGGCTGCCAGACGGCGTCGTAATAGATCAGGGTCCCGCCGGGCCCCAGGGCGGCGTGGATCGCCCGGAGCGCCTCGTGGCGCTCCAGGGCCACGGCCAGATCGGCGCCGCCGGCCGGGATAAGCGGGGACCGGGCGTCCGGTCCGAGGCGGAGCCGGGAGACGACGATCCCGCCCCGCTGGGCCAGCCCATGAGTGTCCACCCCGACCACCCGGTAACCGGCGGCGTCGGCGGCCCGCAGGAGGACCTCGCTGAGCATGCCGATCCCCTGGCCGCCCACTCCGGTCAAATAGATGTCAAACGTTGTCATCGGATATCCCCTTCGGCTGTGGATACCGGCTCGGGCGGCCGGATGGCCGAGGCCGGACAGGTTTGAATACAGGAGCCGTCGCCGATGCAGAGGTCCGGCTGGATGGAGACCTGGCCATCGTCGTGGCGAACAAAGGTCGGGCAGCCGAATTCCGCGACACAGGCGTGAATCCGCCGGCACCGGGTCGGGTCCACCGAAACCCGGCGGTCCACGTGGTCCGGCTTTTTCCGCTGCTGGCGGGTGAATTTGAGCATACAGGGATGGCGGGCGATGACCACGGAAAAGCCATCGACCGCCATCGCCGATTCGATCATCTCCTTCAGCCGGGACTGCTGGTAGGTGTCGCACTCGAAGATATTCGTCACTCCCAGCCCCTCGAGGACCCGGCGGACCGGAATCCGACCGGCCGGGTCCTGGCCCCGCCGGACCGAGGCCGGATGGTCCTGGTGGCCGGTCATGGCGGTGGTCCCGTTTTCCATGAGGATCAGGGTGAGCCGGTGATTTTGGAAAACGGCGTTGACGATCCCCGGCAGCCCGGCGTGGAAAAAGGTGGAGTCCCCCAGAAAGGCCACCACCCGCCGGTCCGGATTATTCAGCGACAATCCGGACCCGATCCCCGTGGAAGCCCCCATGCATAAGAGGAGCCGGCCCACCCGGTAGGGCGGGAGGAATCCGAGGGTGTGGCAGCCGATGTCGGCCACGGTTATGTCGTCCGCCTTGAGGGCCTTGCGGATGGCGTGAAAGGCGCTCCGGTGGCCGCAGCCCGGACACATCTGAGCCGGTCGGGCCGGGGGCGGCGGTGTCCGGATCGCCTTCCGGGGCGCGGCTTCGGGCAAGAGGTCCGGCCAGGTCGCCCGAAGGATGCCCTCGACCTTGTCCGGCGTGTACTCCCCGACCCAGCTTTCCAGGTCAACCTTCCCGTGAATCCGGACGCCGATCCGGTGGTCAAAGGCGAGGGCCTTGATCTCCCGCTCCAGGACGTCATCGAGCTCCTCTAAAACCAGAACATCCGCGTGAGCTTCGAGAAACCCGACCACCGGCCGGGTCGGAAGGGGATGGACCACGCCAAGGGTTAGAACGTCCGGCGGATCGTCGGCCTTGGCGATGACGTCCATGAGGGAGAGAAACGGGAGTCCCGAGGTGATGATCCCCCGGCGGGGATGGCCGTGGTCGATGACCCGGTTCAGGGACGAAGCCTCGGCCCATTCGCGGACCGCTTCGAGCCGCTCGAGGGCCCGCCGTTTCATGGGGAAGACCTCGGCGGCGATGGGGATATATGGGCCGTTTTCGGGGTCGAACCGGGAGACGACTTCGGCGTCCGGGTCGGATGGGGTCCAGGGGTTGAATTGAACCCGGGTCTTGGCGTGGCAGACGTGGGTGGTCAGTCGGAGAATCACCGGCATGGCCCGCTCGACCGAAAGCCGGGCCGCTTCGAGATAATGGTGATAGACCCCTTCGGGGTCGGCCGGCTCCAGGACCGGGGTGTAGGCCATCCGGGCGTAGTGGCGGTTGTCCTGCTCGTTCTGGGATGAGTTGGCCCCCGGGTCATCCCCGAGGACCACCACCATCCCGCCGATGATGTTCATCAGGCTGAGCTGGACAAAAGTGTCGGCCGCGACGTTCAGCCCGACGCTCTTGAAGAAGACCGTGGAGAGGTGGCCGTTGACGGCGGCCCCATAGGCCACCTCGGTGGCCACCTTTTCGTTGGTGGAAAATTCGAAGTAGAAGGGCCGGCGGTCCGGGGGGATGGACCGGATGGCCGCCGCGATCTCCGGCGTGGGGGAGCCCGGATAGGAGGTCACCACCCGGGTCCCGGCTTCGACCATGGCCCGGACGAGGGCCGTGTTGCCCATGACGATCTCCGAAACCGGCTCCCGGCTCAGGAGCATCTCGCCGAGGTGTTTCATATCGAAGACTCCTCAAAGCTGATGGGGTTGGCGGGCGATCCGGCCGGGGTGGCGATTGGGGTTGCCATGCCGGTCCGTATCCGATAAGACGTGCTCGGTATTGTGGGCCATTCCGGCCCGATTTGCAAATCCGAATTCCCAAAAAGGAGCGGCAACATGCGGGTTCTCATCACCGGCGGGGCGGGCTTTATCGGTTCCCATCTGGCCCAGGCTTATCTGGAGCGAGGTCACGAGGTTTACGTCATCGACGACCTGTCCACCGGATCATTGAGCAACATCAAGGCCCTTCAGGAGACCGCCGCCTACAAGGGGCGCTTTTTCGTGACCATCGATACGATTTTGAACCGCGAGGCCATGCTCGAGCTCACCGGGACCTGCGATGTCGTCTTCCACCTGGCCGCCGCCGTGGGAGTCCGATACATTCTCGAACACCCCCTGGAGTCGATCAAAACGAACATCCAGGGGACGGAGAAGGTCCTCGAGATGTGCGCCAAGTTCAAAAAGCGGGTCCTGATCGCATCCTCGTCCGAGGTTTACGGCAAGCACCTCCACGCGCCGCTGAAGGAGACCGATAACATCATCTACGGCCCGTCGAGCAAGTTCCGGTGGAGCTACGCCGCCTCGAAGCTCATGGACGAGTTCACGGCCCTGGCCTACCACCGGAACAAGGGCTTGGCCGCCATCGTCACCCGGCTATTCAACACCGTGGGGCCCCGGCAGACCGGGGCCTATGGGATGGTGATCCCCCGGTTCGTGACCCAGGCGCTCAAGGGCGTCCCCCTGACTGTTTACGGCGACGGGACCCAGACCCGGACCTTTACCTACGTCAAGGATGTGGTGGGGGCCTTGATGGCCCTGATGGAAACGGACGAGGCGGTGGGAGAGGTTTTCAATGTCGGGGGGACCGAGGAGATCACCATCCGGGATCTGGCCGACCGGATCATCCGGGAGACCGGATCGACATCGACCGTGGAGCTGATCCCCTATGAAAAGGCATTTGAAAAGGATTTCGAGGACATGCAGCGGCGGGTGCCCTGCATCGAAAAGATCGGGAAGGTCATCGGCTTCAATCCGGAGACGGACCTGACCACCATCTTGAAGACGGTCATCAGCCATAAGCGGAAATAAACAGGGAAATTAGCGGATCACCCGGAGCGCGGCCCCGCCCTGGAGCTTCTCCCGGACGGCGACGAGAATCACCCGGGTGGCCGTCCCCGGGTCCCGGTCATCCGCTCCCTCGGCCCGGCAGGCCGCCAGGAGCTCGGTGTTCCCGTTCGGGAGCCGGAGCTCGTTCATGATGTAGCGGCCCAGTGAGGGGACCAGGGACGCCAACTGGTCGTCGGTCATGTTGGCGATGCGGGTTTTCTCCCGAAAGGTGAGCCGGGAAATGAGGTCGTCGGCCGCCTCGGCCACGGTCCGGGGAAGGGAGACCGGGCTCCGGATCTCGCCGCCGACGGCCGGCGTGAGGGCACCGGGCATGGCCGCCGACGTCAGCATCATATTAAAGGCGGCCTCCAGAGCGTCGGCCGTGGCGGTTTCCGACGCCGGGGTGTCGCCGCCGGTGACATAGAGCCGCTGGATCCGGTGCTCCTCAGCCCACTCGGCGATCTCCCGGGCCAGGTGAAACCCGCCCCGGTGGAGATCAACCGTCAGGACCGGCCGGGCCAGGCTCCCGGCCCGACCCGAAAGCAGATCGAAGGCGCTCCCGTCCGGGCCGTCGAGGAGAATCAACATCCCCTCGGCGGCCCGGAGATTGGCCATGGGTGAACCCCGATCGTCGACGGGCCGGTCGAGGCGCCGGGCCGCTTGGCGGACCCCGCTTTCAACACCCGACCGGCCGCCGGTGAACAGGCGATCAATCATCGGCATCGATGTCCCAGCCGCCGCCGGGCCCCATCATCATGCCGCCGCCGCCCATCATGCCCATGCCGCGGCCGCCCATCATACCCATGCCACGGCCGCAGCC
>CAZWGY010000217.1:0-7549 GCA_964633575.1 uncultured Desulfobacteraceae bacterium | reverse complement strand
CGGGATTGAGGCAACCCCATTCCGCGCCCCCCGTCTTCGCGGAGCCGAGTCCACAGCCTGTCCCACCATTCATCCCAGGGCCGTCTCCAGCCCATCCCGGATCTCGCGCTCGATCCGGCCCCGGAAGGGGCGGAGCATCAGGCCGAGGGTTACCTCGACCCGCACCGAGCGGTCGGACACCGCAATGGTGCCGCTTGCGCCCTTTCCCTCGAAGCGGAGCGCATCGCCCTCCCACCGGCTCCGCATCCCCAAACCGGTGCCAAGCCGTCGAGCGGCATCATCGGCGACCCGGCGGGCCGCTTCCCGGCCGAGCGCATGGGGCCGTTCAATGACCAGATTCGCCATCCCGGTCCCTCAGGGGCCTTCGTTAATTACCCGGTCCGTCCACACCTTCAATCACCTATCATATCTTTCAATCCGTCCCATGGAATCCACAACATAAACGGATTTACCGTTCTCATGGTAGCTCGTTATGCTGAGGTCCTCCTGGCTCCCATTTCGGATTTCAAGGACAACTCCCTCCGTGGGACGAAATCCCGCTTGCTTCAGTTTTTCAACCGTAACGCTTTCATTCGGATAGTCGGTAAAATACGCTTGTGCCGCCGTGTAGGCATTTTTGACGTCCGCATTCGCGGCGCTGTCGAAACCCCTGTTTCGGTAAGCTATGAAATTGGGAACGGCGATGGCCGTGATCACTCCTACCGCCGCAACGGTCGCGGCGGCATTTTGGGCCAGAAGGAATTCCAATGGATTGTTTTCGAATGTAAAGGAAAGCGATGCCATGGTATCGGACAAATCCAGTTGGATGCCGTAAACGCCCTCTGAAGGAAGTTGGGACTGACGCGCTGACGGAAGGCTGAAAATATCGATTTTATAATCGGCAATATCCGCAAAATACGTGATCAGCTCCAGGTACATATAATAGAATTTTGACGGGATTCGGTCGAGTCGCGTGGACAGATTCAACACGGAATGCGTTGTATCCTGGTGCTGATCAATCCATGATTGAATCGAGACCCGGTTTTTAGCATTCGCCCGGTCAAAAAGCACTTGCGGGACCGATGCGAAAATCAAGTAACCATCCTCTTCCGTCCAATAAAGATGGGTGTTTATGGAATCTAAAAGCTCAAACAGCAGACCTTCGGAAAGGCTCGATTGTTTTTGCATCCCCTCCGTCAAGCTCGTCATGGATGGCAGTATAAGGTGATGGTACCGTCGCCCGTCATGTTCGACCGTCTCCATGGACGCACCCGGTTGATTTGAAATGTTCAAAAGCAGGGTGGTCATCTTCTCCCTGTTTTTGATCCTCAGCGCGAAAAGACTGTCGATCTCATCGGTAAACAAGATCAATTCAGGGCCAAAGGCTTCGAGGACGTCGTTTAGCGGCATACTTACACGAGCCTGGCAAAAGTTGTCGGCGTTGTCCAAAAATTCCAGAATGGAAGGTGTCCGCTCTTTTTCCGCCAGCGTTTTCAAGCCATCCCGTATTTCCTGAAGCGGTAATGACAGTGTAAAAACAGTTTCCGGCTCGCCCGAAGCCCAGACACTGAAATTGTTTTCCATGCCTGAAAACAGCTTTCGATATCCCGCTTTCGGCCCTTCGATACTGAGCTTCAGTCGGCCGTTTCCCCTGCTCACGCCCCATCCGAACGCCATGTTGCGAATTTCCGTCAACCCCCATTTTTCCAGGGTCTCGAGATCGCCGGGCGCAATGGAAGCCTGTATTGTCGGCATCAATTTATTGACATTCAGCCATAGGAACAATCCCTGCCCGCTCTCATCGATCTCCTTTTCAAACGCATACATGGGATGATCTTTTACGGGCCGGGATGCATCGATTCGGTCTCTTAAAACCTCGTGGTTGACGGTTATGCCGACCATCGCATTCAACAATCCCGTTTCCGGGGCATAATGCAGAAAAATGGGCATACCCTCCGTAGCCAGAACGGCATAGCCGTCAGACGACACTTCCTCCATGAGGCTCAATTTCGGTGCCGCGTTAACCATATTTGTTAAAAAATTCTTAAAACTCTCCAGGGAATCGATGGAAAGATTGGCTGATGCCAGGATGGTCGCCATCTGGAGCGGAGCATTGTCAGGCAATTCCAGAAAGATCTCGATTGGCGAGGCCAATTGAACCACAAGCAGATCGATCACCGGCTCCAATCTCCGTCCGGCTAACTCACCGAATCGTTTACCAATTGATTCCTTCAAGCCTTCCAATTCACGCACGTGGTTTTCGTCTTCCAATGCGTCGTTAAGCGCATTGCCTTTTGGCGCCGAAAGGAATCCCCATATACTTGGGATACGGATATATCCCAAAGCATCTGATGGAACGGCTTTACGCAATTGGGGTTCTTGGGACACCTTCGCATCAGACACAGGCGCAAAAAGCACCAGACACAGGCAAAGCATCAACCATGGGTTTTTGATTCGCATATCAATTCTCCCAAGATGGTATTGGCATATTATGATCTGTTTTGGTATCCATCTCCGCCGCCCGCCGCTTCCCGGCCGAGCGCATGAGGCCGCTCAGCGCCTTCGTTAATCACCCGGATGGGGGGCGGCGTGACCCCGATGGCCCGGATCTCCGGCTGATACATGGACTCAACCAGAGGCGGGGGCACCGTGTAGGTCCCGGGACTCACGGCCCGGACCAGGTAGAACAGGTGAGTAACCCGACCCTCGTACAGGCGGACGGCGGCGGCGTACCGGTCATCCCGGAACTCCTCGTGAAGGACCTCGGCGTATTCCTGAAGCCGCCAGAGGGAGTCCCCGTCGATCATCAGATCCTCACGCCGGATGCCGTGCTTGAGGTTCTGATTTTCAATCTCCAGGCCGGCGGGCAGGAGATCCACCACCAGGGCATCGGGTATCCACTGGTCGGCCGAGACCCGGAGGTGGACCATCAAAAGCTCCCCGACTTTCAGCTCGGTGCGCTCGACCGGCTCCCCGTCGGGGTCGTAAAAGGTCCGGCTCACCGACATCCCCTCGCTCAGCTCAGCGGGAGCCTCGCTCGGATAGCCGCTCGCCACCGCCGATACATAAAGGATGCCGGGACCGCCGGCGGTTACCCCCAGGCCCGAGGTCACTTCCGTCACCGTAGGCGACAACAGATGCGGCCCGGTTCCCGACAGCGGCGTGCGGGTATCGCCGACGGCAAGCGTCGCCCGCCAGTCACGATTGCTCACCGCGTCCAGGGATAGCCCGGCGGTAAAAACCGCATACTTTTCCTGAGTGCTCAGCCAGCGCCGCCCCCGGAGCTGATCGGCCAAATCGAGCATCATCTGGTCCATGCCCGGTGTCGAGTCCGCGTCCCGCTCCATCAACCGGGCCAGGGTCAGGGCGAGGTCCCGGACCGGAGAGCCGTAATCGCCCAGGTAGCCCCGGGCGTCCCGCCGCTTTTCGGCGGCGGCGGCCAGGCACTCCCGGCTCCGCTTCCGGTCGCCCATGGTCTCCAGAGCGATCCCGAGCTGTGCCAGGGGGAGCGGCGAGATCGCCTTGTCCTGATGGTTGTCAAAGAGGGTCCGCAGGGGCCCCAACTCCGCCCGGCCCACCCGGGCCAGAACGGCGGCCGCATAGCATCGGGCCGACATCTCCAGAGCCTCCCGGTTGCCGGTCCCGTAAGAATCGGCCACCGGAGCCCCCCGTTTGAGGTAAACCGTCATCCGTTCCAGGGCGGCGTCGAGCATTGCCTCGGGGACATCCACCCCCAAATCCCGGGCCGACAGGAGAAAATCGGTGACATAGGCGCTCAGCCAGGGGGATTCGGGGCTCGTCCGGTTCCAGAGACCGAAACCGCCCGATGGAAGCTGCATGGCCGACAGCCGGGAGATGGCATCGTCCAGCCGGGACAGGCGATCCTCACGGCTGATCTCGGGCAGCCGGTATTTCGCGATCCGGTCCGGGGTGGCCAGCAGGAGCGGAAAAGCCCGGCTGGTGACCTGCTCCAGGCAGCCGTAAGGATAGCTGATCAGCCCCTCCATGGCCTCCCGGAGGTCCAGGGGGACCACCGGGGAGATCTTGACATCGGCCGTAACGGTCTCCGGGATCAGGCCGGCCACGAACCGGTCATCCAGCAAAAATTCATCCCCCGGATCAAGGACATCCCGGACCCGGCGGGCCTCGGCGGGATAAGGGGGCCGGACCCCGAGTTGCCAGGACCGGTCAAGCGAGACGCCCGCCCCGTCGAGCTTCAGGCGGATTTGACCGGCGCCGAAGGTCCCCCCGGCACTCACCGGAAATCGGAGAGTCGTCTTTTCCCCGTCGGCGAGCTGAAGGCTCCGGGCCCCCGGCCCTTCGAGCGTGAGGGGATCGGTGACCTCGAGGGTCAGGTCGATCTGGCCGTCCGCCCCGCTGATGTTGTGGACGTCAAGGGTAAACGTGGTCCGGTCTCCGGGCGCGAGAAACCGGGGGGTCGATAACTGGGTGACCACCGGGGCAGCCACCGTGACCTCGGCCTCCGCCGACCCGAAACGTCTCTTATCGAAAGCCAGGGCCATCAGCCGGAGCTTTCCGTTAAAATCGGGGATGTCAAGGGTGATTCGGGCCTGGCCGGCTTCATCGAAAGCCACCGGCGCGTGGAACAACGAGACCAGGCGGACCTTGGATTCGGGCTTCTTCCCGCCCGTCAGGTCGGCATCGCCGCCGAACCGAATCCCGGCCGGCTCGCCGGCCATCATCTCGATCACCTGAGCGTAAACGTCGTGAGCGGTTACCGAAAACCGCCGCCGTCCGAAAAATCCCTCGTAGGGGTCCGGAGTCTCGAAGTCGGTGATGTTGAGAATCCCCACGTCCACCGCCGCCAGGGTGACATAAACCGGGGTCCCATCCGGAGGCGTTCCGAGCCGGATGCCGACATCCAAAGGCCGCTGGGGAACCACCTTTTCCGGGGCCTCGATGGTCAGGTCGAGCCGCCGGTCATCCCGCTGGAGGGGCAGATGGACCAGCCCGACGGCCCGGTTGGGGGTGATCTTCTCATCGGCATCCGCCGGCCGGAAGACCACGGCGCTGACGTGAAGATCATGACGGGTCCAGCGGGCCGAGATGGGGATCGAGACCGTCGTGCCCGAGGCCGAGACCGGGGTCCGCTCCAGCCACAGAGGTTCGGTCCCCTCAACCGTGATGATGGCCTCGCCATCGTGAGGGGGCGTTACCGTCACTTCGGCCACGTCCCCGGCACGGTAGGCCTTCCGGTCCAGGGTCAGGACCACCTTGTCGGGCCGGGCGGCATCGGCGGCATCCCTTCCGTACCACCAGTGGCCCACCCGGAACCGGAGGCTGGTGGTCCGGCCGGTTTCCGGGTCGGTGACGGCCAGGAGGTATTGTCCCCGCCGGAGCTGCACCGTGTAGGGCGTGGGATTGCCTCCGTCGAGGCTCAGGTCGTCGGCCAGATACTGGTAATGTTTTTCCGTGTAGCGCTGCTCCCAGCCGGTCGATTCGGAATACTCCCAATAGTAATCCCGATCCTCCCGGGTCAAAGTCACGTCAAGCCGACCCGACGGCAGCAGATTCCCGGACCGGTCGGCCCGGACGATCTCGAAGGAGACCGGCCCCTCGTCGGCATTGTCATCGTCGAACCGGGGCCGGATTCCCACCATGGGTTCGGCCGGCCAGACCGTGGCGGAGACGGTCCGGGTGACCGGCCGGCCGCCGCTTTCATAAAGGCTGGTGATCACGTAAACGGACAGGGGGCTTTCCACCTCGTCCCAGCGGCTGTCCACCTCCAGGACGGTCTCCCCCCGCTCGTCCAGGGTCGTTTCCTCGATCTCCCAATAGTCCTTGTAGTCCGCGTCCCCGGCCCGTCCGAAGACAAACCCGTTCAAGCCATCCAGGAGTTCCCGCTTTGCCCGGACCAGGACCTTGGCCGTCACCCGGTTGCCGGCGGCCGGAGCTCCGTAGAGGTACCGGCCGGAGACGGCCACCCGGAGGTCATCGTCGGGACGGGGGCGCTCCGGTGAAATCGACTGGTTGAGCTTCATCCGCTCCGGGAGAAACTCCTCCACCTGGAAGGCGAAGACGGCGGCCGGGGTTTCTCCGGCCGGGCCGGTGAAAAGGTTGAGCCGCCATTTCCCGGTGGGGACGTCGGCCGCCAGGTCGATCCGGGTTTCGTAATACCCGACCGAATCCAGGGGATCGGGATGCCAGGTGAACCGCTTGGCCTCCTTGCCGTCGGGCCGCAGGAGCCGGGCGGTCAGGGGCATGGCGGTCACCGGCTCGCCGTCGTCGTCGCGGATGAGGGCCGAAACCACCACCGTCTCGCCGGGCCGGTAGAGATCCCGAGGGCCGTAGGTGAAGATCTCCCTGGCCCGATAAGGCCGGGTCCCGAGATCAAAGTCGCTCATGTCCAGAGCCGGAGTCTTCAGCGGCAGAGCCCCGACCTGACCGTCATGCCGGGCCACGATCACATAAGCCTTGCCGGGAAGGCGGCCGCCGTACCGGTACCGGCCGAGATCGTCGGTAACCCCGGTGTGGATCGATTTCCCCTCTGAATTCAAAAAAGTCAGCTCGACATCGGCCAGGGCCTTGCCGGTGCGAAGCGATGAGGCGAAGACGGTTGCCGAATCGGTATAAAACCGGGCATGGAGACCGATATCGGTGACCAGAAAATAGGTGGACTGGTAGGTGTAGGCGTACTCGCCGGGCTCCCGCATGACGGCGAAATAAACCCCCGGCTCGGCCAGCGCATCGATCCCCTCGACGGGAAGATGCCGGACCACCCGGCGGTTCCGAGCCGGATTCAGGTCAAACTGGCCGGTATAAACCAGCTCGCCGTGATCGATGGCGTCTTCGAGCTTGTAATACCCCTTCCGGCCGGTGATGTTCCCCCAGGTCACGAAGTGGACCAGAGCCGCGTCGTCCAGCCGGAAAAATTCCACGTTCACCGTCGGGACGTTCACCGTGACCACCGGGAGGCCATCGGTGAGCCTGGCGGGGAGAATCATCCCATCGGAAGCAAAGGAAACCACCGGAGCCACCGCCCGGGTAGTTATCGCCTGAGTCGTCCGCTCCGAAAGCGTCCGGCCGTCCGATGCCTGAAGGGACGTCAGAACCGTCACCGTGTATTCGGTTTCCGGCTCGACATGGGGAAAATAGAGGGTCCGGCCGTCCTCGGAGAGAACCCAGGCGCTTTTGAGCAACTCCTGGGTATCGCTGATCCGGATATGGGTATCATGGCGGACGGTGGAGTCCAGGGGAGCGGAAAGGATCACCGCGATGGCCGGACCTCCCTGGTAGGTCCGTTCGCCGATGTCGAGGACCCGGAAACCGGTCTCCCGGTCGGGGGCCGGACCGGCACCCGCGACCCCCGCCCACAGCAGAACACAGATACAAACGACCCACCGGACGGCGGGGCGCCGACGATCCCTTGTCTTCATGGCAGTATCTCCTTAATGCCCATTGCGGGTGGGCGATCACCCGGTGGTTGGGAAACAGGGCGATCCCTTCGGGGGACGTTAGACCTCCGAGGTTTTGTCCATCAAACCCTTGTTTATTTAAGCCACATTGGCATAAAAAGCAGAGGGTTTATAAAACGGAAACCTCGGAGGTC
>CAZWGY010000216.1:0-7587 GCA_964633575.1 uncultured Desulfobacteraceae bacterium | reverse complement strand
TGAATCCAGGATCGGACCGGCGGGAAGAGGGTGTCGAACATCATCCCGGTGATGTCCGAGGCCGGGGAGGCATGGGGCGCGATGTATTGGGTTGCCGGGAAGATGTCGGGGCGGTTGTGCTGGAGCTCCCGCCAGGTCCGGTGGCCGAGGCACAGGGGGGCGAAAAGGTCGTCGGCGATACAGAGGGTCCGCTCGCAATCGGCCTCGTCCCCCGGCCCCACGTCGGTCAGGCGGCCGGATGACCACGCCAGGTCGATCTTCGAGGTGTAGAAATCGAGCCGGACGGTGCCGGAAAAGATCCGGAAGGGGCTCTCCCCCAGCCGGCGCTCCAGGATGGGCGTGAGCTTCTTCAGGAGCCGAACCCGGTCGGGGATCTTGATCTGCCAGGCATAAGGCGCGCCCGGCTCCGCCCCCACCGCGGCCGCCATCCGTCCCGGCCCCGAGTCCGGGTGGACGTTGAGCCGGATAAAGGGCTTGATCCGCTCAGCGGCCTGGGTCCGGCAGAAGGTTAAAAGCGCCATCAGGGCCGAGCTGGTGATGGTCTCGCTGATTTCGCTGACAATCAATCCCGCCCCGAACCCCGTCTCCGGGAGCCGGGCATAGAAGGTCTCGCCCCGCTCCAGGTTTTCCAGAATCCAGAACGTCGAGCCATACTCCGTTTTCCGGCTGTCGGTGAGGAGATATCGCCAGGTGGCCTCGTCCCGGAGGACGGAGATTCCGTAGGCGGACCGGTACCGCTCGTCTTCGCCCACGAGGACGGGGATGTCATCCATGCCGGCGGTCCGGACCGTGTAGCCGTCGTCCGCGTGCTCGTCCGGAAGCAGGTGAAACGGGACATTGATGTGATTTTCCAGGGGGATCGCGTAGTGGTAGCCCAGGCGATGATAAAATCCGGGAATTCCCTGGATGGCCGAAAGGTCGAATTCCTCGTCGGTTAAAATCCGGGCGAACTCCTCGCTCAAGGCCCGCATCACCCCGGTCCCTTGATGGGACGGCCGGGTCCCCACCAGGCCCATCTCAGCGACCCGGAGCCGGACGCCGTCCATCTCCCAGGTCCAGGGGATGAGGGCGCAGGCTCCCACGAGAACGCCGTCGGCCGGGTCCTCGGCCATGAGCCAGTATCGGCGGTCCATCCGGGGATTATGGTGGAAGAGGGTTTCGGCCAGGACATCCACCGGCTCCGGGCGGAAGACCTCGGTGTAGAGGTCGCGGAGGGCGTCGCCGTCGGCGTCGCTTTCGGCCCGGCGGATGGTAACGGGGATCTCGGTCATGGGAATACAGTCCTTGGCAGCGGGCGAAGCCCGCGACGGTTGATGGGGGTGGATGGAGACATCGGAGGGGCTACCCGGACCGGATCACCAGCCGGGGCTTTTCGATCATCACGTGGCTGTCCGGCGGGACCGATTCGGTGAGCCAGACGTTGCCGCCGATCACCGACCGGGCTCCGACCACCGTGTCCCCGCCGAGGATGGTCGCTCCGGCGTAGATGATGGCGTCGTCTTCGATGGTGGGGTGCCGCTTTTTGCCTCGAAGCCGGTCTCCGGCGCCCGGCGGGAGCGAGAGGGCTCCGAGGGTCACGCCCTGGTAGAGGCGGACGTTGTCGCCGATGACGGCCGTCTCGCCGATGACCACCCCGGTTCCGTGGTCGATGACAAAACGCCTTCCGATTTCGGCTCCCGGGTGGATGTCGATCCCGGTGACGCTATGGGCGTGTTCCGACATGATCCGGGGCAGGAGCGGGACGTTCCGGCCGTGGAGGAAGTGAGCGATCCGGTGGACGGTGATGGCGTGGATCCCCGGATAGCTGAAGATGATCTCGTCATGGCTCCGGGCCGCCGGGTCCCCGTCGTAGGCGGCGGCCACGTCGGTGGCCAGTTGGATCCGGATGGCCGGGATCTCCCGGAGAAGCGCCAGGGCCGTCTCCAGCCCCTGGTCGGCACAATGAACACATGCCTGGTCGTAGCGGACGCAATCGTGGCGGAACGCCCGACGGATTTGCTCGGACAGGGCGTCGAAAAGCTCGGCCACCGCTCCGCCCAAATTGTAGCGAAGGGTGACCGGGTCGATGGGCTCCCGCTGGAAGTAGCCCGGAAAGAGGATGTCCCGGAACCGGTCGAGGATGTCGATCACCGCGCTCCGGGAAGGGATCGGCTCGAAATCGATATGGGTGTAGCAGGTCCCGTCCCCGCAACCGGAGATAATCCGTTCGGCCACTTCGGGGAGCTTTTCCCGAAAGGCCGACCGCCGGTCCCGGTCCACCCGGCAGGTTTTTTGTTCCGTTTCGGCCATTTGCGTTTTTCCCCGGTTCCGGGCCGGTCAGGCGGTCTTGCGGGCGTTGTCGGTCCAGAAGGGCGACATGGACCGGAGGCGCTCGATGATGGGCGGGAGGGTCTCGATCACCCGGTCGATCTCGGCCTCGGTGTTGTAGATGCTCAGGCTGAACCGGATGGAGCCATGGGCCGCCGTGAAGGGAACCCCCATGGCCCGAAGGACGTGGGAGGGTTCGAGGGAGCCGGAGGTACAGGCCGACCCGGACGAGGCGCAGATTCCGTATTCGTTCATCATCAGCAGGATCGACTCGCCCTCCACGAATTCGAAGGCGATGCTCGAGGTGTTCGGCAGGCGGTGAGCCGGATCGCCGTTGACCATGGCGTTGGGAATCCGGGCCAGCAGCTCGCTTTCCAACCGGTCCCGGAGCGCCCGGACCGTCGTGTGCTCCGTCTCGATGGCGCCGCCGGCCAGCTCCGCGGCCCGGCCCAGGCCGATGATCGATGCCACGTTTTCGGTCCCGCCCCGCCGGCCCCGCTCCTGGTGGCCGCCGATGAGATAGGGGGTAAAGGGCGTGCCCTTTCTGAGGTAGAGGGCTCCGACGCCCTTGGCGGCGTGGAGCTTGTGGCCCGACAGGGAGAGCATGTCCACCGGGAGCCGGGAGAGGTCGATGGGCACCTTGCCCACCGCCTGGACCGCGTCGGTGTGAAACGGGATTCCCCGCTCCCGGAGGGCCGCGCCGATCTCCTCGACCGGAAAGATCACCCCGGTCTCGTTGTTGGCCCACATGAGGCTGACCACCGCCGTGTCTTCGGAGAGGTGATCATGGAAATAATCGAGGTCCAAACGCCCCTGGCGGTCCACCGGAACGAATGTGACCCGGTAGCCGGTCTCGGCCAGGGACTCGCAGAGGTTTTTCACCGCCGGGTGCTCGACCCGGCTGGTGATGATGTGCCGGCGGTCGGGATGGGCCCGGAGGGCGGACCATAAGGCGGTGGCGTCGCTTTCGGTGCCGCAGGAGGTGAAGATGATCTCATCGGGGGTCGCGCCCAGGAGGGCCGCCAGCCGGGCCCGGGCCGCCTCGAGGTCCCGGCCCACCTGGCCGCCGAAGGTGTGCATGCTCGACGGGTTCCCGTAGAACTCCCCGAAGTAGGGCAGCATCGCCTCCACCACTTCGGGAGCAACCCGGGTGGTGGCGTTGTTGTCGAGATAGATAATGTCCATGGCTAGACTTCCTCCACCACGAGCTCTGGAGTGACCAGCTCATGGAGCTTCTTTTCCACGTAATCCTTGAGGGTAACCTGAGAAGCGGCGCAGCTCGCGCAGGCACCCTGGAGCCGGACCTGGACCCGGTTTCCGTCAACGTCCACCAGCTCGATGCCGCCGCCGTCCTTTTTCAGCTCCGGCTCGATCTCCCGAGCCAGGGTCTCCTCGATGAGTCGGATTTTCTGGATGTTGGTCAAGGGCTTTTTCGGAGCCGGCGAGACCTTCGGGACGTCGCCCAGGACCTTGCTGATGATCTCACCGATCCGGTCATGGCACTGGCCGCAGCCGCCTCCGGCCTTGACGAAATCGGTGACATCCGGGACCGCGGTCAGGCGGTTTTCCCGGACGGCCCGTTCGATGGCCCGGTCGGTGACCCCGAAGCACTCGCAAACGATCTGGCCGTCCTCGGCCGGCGCGGTCTCGCCCCGGTAGCAGAGGATGGCCTTTTCCAGGGCATCCTGGCCCATGACCGAACAGTGCATCTTCTCCCGGGGGAGTCCGCCCAGGTAGTCGGCGATCTCCTCGTTGGTGATCCGCTCAGCCTCTTCCAGGGTCTTGCCCTTGAGCAACTCGGTCAGGGCCGACGACGAAGCAATGGCGCTGGCACACCCGAAGGTCTGAAATTTCGCGTCACTGATCCGGCCGTCATCGCCCAGTTTGAAGGTCAGCTTCAGGGCGTCCCCGCAGGCCAGGGAGCCCACTTCCCCCACGCCGTCGGCATCGGCGATGACGCCCACGTTCCGGGGGTTTAAAAAATGCTCTTTGACTTTATCCGTATATTCCCACATATCGCACCTCCGCTGTCGAGCCCGCCGCCGGGGTTCCGTCGAAACGGGGCCCGGGAACACCATAACGCCCCGGGCCCACCCCATGTTGGATAATAGGTCCGTTTTCCCAAACCGCAAGCGGAGATCAATCCGCCCCGTTGGTCCCTTGAGTCCCCGGATGTCCTTTCGCGGGGCGGGCAGCCCCGACGCCGGGGGCTTTTCGTCGGATGGAAAGTGTGGTATCTTCATTTTGCAGTCAAAGTAACCCATGGCCCGAAAGGCATCATAATGTGCCCATCTCGCCCAATGGGGGTCACCCGCCGCGGCCCGGCCCTCTGCATCGCCGCCATCCTGATGCTGACCGCTGCTCATGTCCTCGCCCGGGACACGGTGGTGATCTGCCGGCTCAACTGGTCCAGCAGCATCGCCGTCTCCCACGTGATGAAAGCGGTCCTCGAAACCCGATTGAACATTCCGGCCGATATCCGACCGCTTTCCCAGCCGGTGGCCTGGTCCGCCCTGGATGAGGGCACTGCTGACATCCTCTCCGAGATCTGGATGCCCAACCAGGCGGAAGCGTTCCACCGGTACGTCCAGCGGGATGGGACGGTCCTGGCCCGGAAAAGCTATGAAGAAGCGCCCCAGGGGCTTTACCTCTCCGCGTCGGTGGCCAACGAGCACGACATCCACTCGGTCTTCGACCTCAAAGGAAAGGAGTCCCTTTTCGATGTGGACGGCGACGGTATCGGGGAGATGTGGGTCGGCCCGTACAATTGGGCGGCCAGCCGGATCAACCGGTCCAAGATCCGGGAATACGGCATCCGGTTTACTCCGCTGGCCTACGAACAATGGGTTTTCGTGGCCCTGTTGAAGGAAGCCATGGTTCAGCGCAAGCCGCTGGTTTTCTATTATTGGGAGCCGGACTGGCCGACGGCGATCTACGATCTGGTCCGGCTGACGGAGCCTCCTCACAGCCGCGCTCAGTGGGGCATCGACCCGGATGAACCGGACGGCCCCCGGTACCGTTGCGCCTATCCTCCGGCCACGGTCTATATCGGGATTTCGCCCCGGCTCGAGGACCGCCTGCCCAAAGCCTTTGCGTTTTTCCTCCGCTGGCGGATTCCCCTGCGGGAAGTGAGCCGGCTGGTGGCCGAGATCGAGGAAGTCCCCGGCAACCCATCCAAGGACCCGGCCCGGGTGGCCCGAGACTGGATCGACGCCCACCCTGATCAAGTCAACAACTGGTTGGAAGATGAAGCCCCAGAACCTCCGCTTTCGAATTAACGCCGCGATTTTCGTCACCTGCGGGATCGTCGCGGCGGTCTTCAGCATCATTCTCTTTCCCTTCGAGATCCGGCGCACCGAGTCCCAGATCGACAAGATCGAGCTGCTCCTGTCCACCATCTACGACCAGCGCCGCGTCGAGCTGGCCAACCAGATTTTCGGGCGCCACCACGAGGCCATGGCCCTGACCCTGGACCGGATGCGGACGGCGGACCTGGTCGCCATCGAGCTTTTCGACCGCGACGGCCGGCCCCTGATGGCGGTCCCGGACCGGCCCGTCCGGCCCCTCGAAGCCTCCCGGCCCACCGGGCCCGGCTTTCAGCGTCGAGCCATGAACGGCGGGTCGGCCCTCGTCTTTACCACCCCCATCCGTCTCGAAATTCTGGAACGCGACGTGGGCTATCTCCGGATGGCTTACGATCTGTCGGCTCTCCAGCGGGAGACGGGACTGACCCTGCTTCTCTTTCTGGGCATCCTGGTCTCGATGCTGGTCCTCATCGTCACCCTTCTGAACGCCCTCATGAGCCGCCTGGTGCTGAAGCCGGTTTCCGCCCTCCGGGACGCCCTGCTCCGGGTCCGGGAGGGCCATTTCGGAGAAGCGGTCTCTTCGCCCGACGGGGGCGAGATCGGGGAGATGGCCGGTGCTTTCAACGAGATGTCCCGGAAGCTCAGGGACAAGCAGGCCGCCCTTGATGAGGCCCTGGCCGCCAAGGACGCTTACGCGGCCCGCCTGGAGGCGGCCAATGCCGAGCTGAGGGAGGCTGAAGCCAAATACCGGTCCATCTTCGAAAACGCCTCCGAGGGCATCCTTCAGAGCACCCCCGAGGGGCGTTACATCAGCGCCAACCCGGCAATGGCCCGACTTCTGGGGTACGATTCGCCCGAGGCGCTCATCCGGGAAATCGAGGATATCGGCCGGGAGATCTACGTCAATCCGAAGGACCGGCAGCGGCTGCTCAAAACCCTGGAACGCCGGGGGACCATTGAAGACCATGAAGTGGAGGTCTTTCGCCGGGACCGGAATCGAATCTGGATTTCCCTGAATGCCCGTGCCGTTCGAGACGACACCGGCGCCATCCGCTTATTAGAGGGCTCCTTCATGGATATCACTCTCCGGAAGGCGGCGGCCCGAGCCCTCCACCGCTACCAGGAGCAGCTTGAAAACCATTCCAAGGCCCTCGAACGCGAGGTGGCCCGGCGGACCGCGGCGCTCGAGGAGAAAAACGAGTCTCTCCAACTGGAGATCGCCCGGCGAAACGAGGTCGAAGCCGAACTCCGCGCCGCCAGGGATGCGGCCGAAGCGGCCGACCGTGCCAAGAGCCGCTTTCTGGCCGGCATCAGCCATGAAATCCGGACCCCCATGAACGCGATCATCGGGATGACCGAGCTTTCCCTGAAAACCGACCTCACCGACCGGCAACACGGTTACCTCGCCACCATCCAGACATCGGCCCGGGGTCTCATGCGGCTTCTTAACGACATCCTGGATCTGTCCAAAATCGAGGCCGGCAAGCTCGGCCTCATCCACGCCGACTTCTCCCTGGATCGCCTGATGTCGGGCATCGAGGAGATGTTTAAGGATTTGGCCGAGGGCAAGGGGATTGCCTTCCGGGTTTCGGTGGACCCGGCCGTCCCGCGCCACCTGACCGGCGACGTCCGACGGCTGCGTCAGGTCCTGGTCAACCTCGTCGGCAACGCGGTAAAGTTCACCGACATCGGGGAGGTGACCGTCCAGGTAGCCGCGAGCCCCGCCCTGGATGACGGCGGTCAGGTCGGGCTGATCATCGCCGTGACCGATACCGGGATCGGCATCCTCCCGGAGCAGACCGAGGCCATCTTTCGAGCGTTCACCCAGGCGGACGACTCCCCGGCCCGGCGCTACGAGGGCACCGGCCTGGGGCTCGCCTTATGCCGGCGTCTGGTGGCGATGATGGGCGGGACCATCCAGGTCAGGAGCACACCGGGCGAGGGGAGCCGGTTCGAAATCACCGTCCCCTTCCAG
>CAZWGY010000215.1:0-7595 GCA_964633575.1 uncultured Desulfobacteraceae bacterium | reverse complement strand
CGGTGAAACCGGGGTCTATTTCACCAGCATCGAGGCGTTTCGAAAGGCGATCACCCCAAAACGTCTCGCGCTGTTAAGGGCCATCAAAACGGAGAAGCCCTCGTCCGTGAGGGAGCTGTCGAGAATCGCCGGGCGGGATGTCAAAAACGTCTCGATGGACGTCAATTTCCTGACTCAGGTTGGACTCGTCGAGCTCACCCCGACCGATGGGACCGAAAGGGGCATGACCCCGCGAGTGGATTACGATCAAATCCGGTTTGAAATCGCCGTCTGAGCCATCGCCGGCAGCCGGGTGACCGCCGTCGATACCGGATCATTGGATCAGCCCTCCACCGCGACGGGATCGACCCGAAGGAGATCGCCGCAGACGTGCTGATCGGCAACGGTAAGGCGGGTCCGGGGGCTCCGGATGGCAGGGGCCACGGCGGCCAGAGCCTTATCCGGGGTGTTGTTCTGCTCGCTCAGGTGAGCGAGGATCACGTGGGAGAGGCGGTCGTGAACCAGCTCGCCGAGGAGGTCCCGGGAGCTTTCGTTGGACAGGTGCCCGGTCCGGCCCCGGACCCGCTGCTTTAAATACCAGGGGTACGGCCCGTCGATGAGCATCCGCGGGTCGTGGTTGGCCTCGATGATCAGAACCCCGCAGCCGGCCAGGTGGGTCCGGACCACCGAGGTGGCGATCCCCAGGTCGGTGGCGATCCCGACCTTGGCTCCGTCGGCCGAAACGGTAAACCCGGTGGAGTCGGACGCATCGTGGGATGTGGAAAAAGGCCGGAGAGTCAGCCGGTCCACGGAAAAGGCCGTGCCGGGAACAAAATGGTGGACCTCCGTGAGCTTCCCCAGCCGGTCAGTCGCGGCCTCGGCGGTGCCCGGCGTCATATAGACGGGAAGGCCGTAACGCCGGGACATGACGCCGACCCCTTTGATATGATCGCCATGCTCGTGGGAGACGACGATCCCGGACAGTGCCTGGGGCGACAGCCCCCGCTCGGCCATCCGCCGCTCGATCTCCTTGCCGGTGAGCCCCGCGTCCACCAGCAGCGCGGTCCGCCCGTCCGACAGGTAAATCGCGTTGCCCTTGCTTCCACTGGCCAGGACGCAGACGGTCAGCCCGCCCGGCGCCGCTTCCGGTGCTTCGTGTTCTCCCATCCGTTTCATGGCGGCGGACCCTACCACCGTTTCCCCTGAAAGGCAACCCGAAGCCGCCCGCCCCCTCCGGCGGCGCATCGCCAATTGACCTCCACCGACGATTCCTTTATTATTGGAATTTCCATAAGGAGGCAAACCTCACCCCAAGATCCGGGAGACCATAATGTCCGCGGCCAAGCATCCAGCACATCCCAAGCCCCGCTCCGCTTTCAAGCGATACATCATCGCCATGATGGTCGCCTGGACCCTGCTGACCGCCGCGTCCCTCGCCTGGAACGGCTACCATCTGAGTCGGGATATGGCTCGGCTGAAGGAGCTCCGGTCCACCTTCGCGGCCGACGCCGCCAACGCCTGGCCCCTCGAAACCATGAAGTCCCGTCACGTCCGGACCCTGGTGGCCGCCCATCTGATCCTCTGGCTGACCGGCCTGGTCGGCTGTGGCGTCGGCGGGCGACGAATTCTCCGGACCGAAAGCACCATCCTCGATGCCAAGGACCAATGGGAGCGGACCTTTGACGCAGTGCCCGACTTTATCGCCATTCTGGACCCCGAGATGCGGATCATCCGGTGCAACCGGGCCATGGCCGATGGGCTGGGGATTTCGGTGGCGGAGGTTCCCGGAAGCCGATGCCACACGGTTCTCCACGGCGGCGACCATCCGCCGGCGGGCTGCCCTTACCCCCGGATGATCCGGACGGGCCGCCGGGAGACCAGCGAGATATACCTGGAGCATCTGGACAAGCACTTCCTGATCAGCACCTCGCCCCTTTTCAACCCCGACGGCGGCTTGAACGGGTGTGTCCACGTGGCCCGGGACATCACGTCGGTCAAATCGACCGAGGCGGCGCTGCTGGAGCGGACCCGACAGCTCAACGAGCGGGTCAAGGAGCTGGACTGTCTCTACGGAATCTCCCTGCTCCGGTCCCGGCACGGATCGTCCATCGAACCGATTCTCCAGGGGGTCGCCGACCTGATCCCCCGATCCTGGCAATATCCGGAAACGGCCTGCGCCCGGATCGTCGCCGAAGGACGGGAATATCACTCACCGGGCCACGCCGATTCCCCCTGGACCCAGACGGCCCCGATCCAGGTCAACGGCGAGCCCATCGGCTCCGTGACGGTGGGCTACCGGGAACCCCGGCCGGATAGCGACGAAGGGCCGTTTCTGAAGGAGGAGCGGGCCCTCATCGACGCCATCGCCCAAAAGCTCGGCCAGATCATCGAAAACGCCAGGATGGACCGGACGTTGAACGACAGCGAGCGCAAGTTCCGGCTGGCCTTCCAGAACGCCGAGGACGCCATTCTCTGGGCCGACGCCGAAACCGGCATCCTGGTCAACTGCAACACGGCCGCCGCCGCCCTCTTCGAAACCCCGGCCGATGAGCTCATCGGCCTGCATCAGACGGCACTTCACCCGCCAAAGAAGGCATCCAAGTACCGGGACCAGTTTGACGAGCAATCTAAAGATCCCAGTATTTACCGGGAATCGGAGATTATCACCCGCTCGGGTGAAATCCGGGTGGTAACCATCAAAACCTCGGTGACCTTCGTGGACGGCCGGGAGGTGATCCAGGGAATCTTCCGGGACATCACCCCCCAGAAACGGATGGAAGCCGAGCTTCAGTCGGCCATGGAAGCGGCCCAGGCCGCCGCCGAGGCCAAAAGCCAGTTTCTGGCCAATATGAGCCACGAAATCCGGACTCCCCTGAACGCCGTGATCGGCCTCACCGAGCTCCTCCTGGACACACCCCTCAACCCCGAGCAGCGGGAGCACCTCGACATTGTCCGCCTGAGCGGGGAACAGCTCCTGACGGTGGTCAACGACGTCCTCGACTTTTCGAAGATCGAGGCCGGCAAGCTGGAGCTGGAGGTCATTGACTTCAACCTCGGCGAGGTTCTGGAAAACGTTGCCGAGCCTCTGGCCTTCCGAGCCCATGAAAAGGGCCTGGAGCTGACCTGCCGACTGGCCTCGAACGTCCCCCGGAAGCTCCGGGGCGACCCCGGCCGCCTGAGCCAGGTCCTCACCAATCTCGGGTCGAACGCCGTCAAGTTCACCCGGGAAGGCCACGTGGACATCTTCGTCGCCCGCCCGGCGGAGACGGACGACACCGTGACCCTGGAATTTTCGGTGACGGACACCGGTATCGGCATCCCGGCCGGCCGGCGGGATGAACTCTTTACGCCGTTCACCCAGATCGACGCATCCACATCCCGGCAATATGGCGGCACGGGGCTGGGGCTGACCATCGCGGGCATGTTGGTGTCGGCCTTACGCGGTGAGTTGACGGTGGACAGCGTCGAAGGGGCGGGGACGACCTTCCGGTTTACGGCCGCTTTCGAAAAATCGACGACGGCGGCCGACCGGGTGGGAGACGCCGTCTGCGAGCCATCTCACGGGCCGATCCTCATCGTGGACGATCATGAGCTGAACCGGCGGCACCTCGACGGCCTGCTGTCTGCCTGGAATTGCACCCCGTCCCACGCCGCCACCGCCGCGGAGGGCCTCGACCGGCTCCGGGCGGCGGCGGCCGGCGGAACCCCGATGGCCATCGCCCTTATCGACCGCCATTTACCGGACATGGACGGCGACGCCCTGGCCGAGACAATCCGAAACGACCCATCCCTCGCCGCCACCCGCCTGGTCCTGATGACCTCGCCGGGGATGCCGGGAAAGCGGTGCCGTCTGGAAACCGACCGGTTCGCCGACGTCCTGACCAAACCGATCCGGATCGGCCGGTTATACGACTGCGTCACGGCTCTCATCCGCGAGGCGGACGCCCCGGACCGGCCCGAAGCATGTCCGGCGCCTCCCGTCCGCCGCCCCGTCGCCCCCGCCGAGGGGGAAACCCACCGGATTCTCGTCGCCGAAGACAACCTCTTCAACCAGAAAGTGGCGGTGATGCTGCTCAACAAGCTCGAATACGAGGCCGAGGTAGCGGCCAACGGAAAGGAGGTGATCGCGGCTCTGAAGACCGCCCCCATCGACCTGGTCCTCATGGACTGCCAGATGCCGGAAATGGACGGCTACGAGGCCACCGCCGCCATCCGGGCCGCCGACTCGCCGGTGCCCAACCGCCGGATTCCCATCATCGCCATGACCGCCCACGCCATGAAGGGCGACCGGGAACACTGCCTGGCTTGCGGGATGGACGACTACCTCGCCAAACCGGTCCGGGAGCGGGAGCTGGCCGAGATGCTCACCAAATGGATGACGGTCCGCGAGCCGTCCGGAGAATAGTTACCCCTTTGCCGTCGGCGTCTGGTATGCCTGAGTGGCCGGGTTCCACCAGGCATAAGCCCAGCCTTCTTCCCCGGCGGACGGCTCCAGAAACCGGGCGTTGACCCATCGCTTCAAAGGCGCCGCCAGTCCCGATCCGCCACCCGTTTTGACCTGATACATCAGAATTCCATCCACCATCGTCGGCTGGACGATTTCCACATCGGTGCCGATTCCGCCCTTTTCCTTCAGGCAGACCGTCGAGCCGGGGGCGAAGACCTCGAGGTAGCCGGCTGCTTCGGCCCGCTTCGTTTCCGCCGCCGTCGCCGGAGCCGGCTTCCGCCACTTTCGCCAGGCCTCCTGAATCCGCTCGACGGTCACCGCCATTCGCTGACCAGCCGCGTCCCCGTCGGCCGCCGCCGACGCCGCGAGCCGCTCCAGGAGACGGGGGAAGTCGAGAAAGACCCGCTCAGTCAGCCGAAGACTTCCATAGGTCTGGTCGAACAGCGCCAGACAGCCGGTTTGCGGGAACCGCCCCGCCTCGTCTCGGACGGTGATGCTGGATGACGACGCCCCGACATCCTGGGGCAGGATGCTGTACTCCCGGCAGAAGACCTCCAGCAGGCGCCGAGTCAACAGCCGCCGTTCCCTATCGTCCTTGTGCCACTCCGGCGGAACCCGGAGGACCACCCCGCTGGTCCGGAAGTTCCGGGTGGGCGGCCAGAAATTCGGGTCATCCATGCGAAGTTCGACATACGAGACATATTCCCCCGTCCGAAGATTGACGTACCCGTTCACCCGCTCGGTGATCCGCATCCGGCATTCGGCCAAAAACCCCTCATCGCCGATCTTGATGTGCCGGGCCAGAATGTCGGCCGGAGTGATCCCCGCGTTGACCCAGACCCGGATGTTCGGCCGGGTCTGCCCCCGGCCCCGTTTATCGGGCCTCACCTTGATGTACGGCGGCCGGGCGTGAGGATACCAGCCCACCACCTCATAGGCCCGGGCCAGATGGAGATAGGTCGCGCCCGGATAACACTCCCGCAGGGCCTGAGCTTCGGTGACCGTCCCAATGGGCGGGGCGGCCGCCCCCCGGCTGATCTTGAAGTTGATTTCACCGACATTTCGAAGAGGATAGGCCCGTTGGGGCGATTTTTGCCCCATCCGGGCCATGGCGTCGAGCTCCGGGGGCCGGTCCCCGCCGGGGCTGGCCGCTGAAAAGATCTTCCCAAAGCCCCGGGGCCAGCTCAACCCGTCGGGCAGGCGATTTTGGACGCCCAGCGTCGAGAGCTCATCGACCAGGCAGCGGCCATGGGCAAACTGCATGAACCGGTTTTTCAGATAGAGAAAGGATGGCTCCACCGACAGATCGTGATATTCCCGGAAGGAGGTCCCGTAGCGGGTGAAGGCGTTGTCCGGGGCGATGATCAGAAACGCCCCGTCGTCCGTCCGGGCGATCCGCCCCAGGCGCTGCCGATAAGCCTTCCGGGTGGCCGGGACGCCGATGTTGATCCCGACCACCAGATTGGGCAGGTCGATCCCCAGCTCCAAAGCGGAAGTGGACACCACCCCTCGGAGAGTCCCCGCCTGGAGCCCACCCTCGATCCGCGCCCGGTCGGTGCTGTCATACCCCGCCCGGTAGGGCGTGATCGCACCGACCGCCGAGGCTTCCTTCAAATCGGCCTGGCTGGCTCGGGTCAACATCTCCACCCCTTTCCGCGAGTCCATGAAAGTGATGAATGCCCCGGCCGTCGTCCGGGTCAGCAAAAGCGTATGAAGCGTCCGTGCCAGATCGATTTCATCGCCCGGGGGCGGCGCCACGTGAGCGCAATACCGCCCCGCCTGGGGCGAACCGTCCTCCGACGGCGCGACATGGGTCATCGGGAGGCCGGTCAGGGCGGTCAGATGAGCCTCGGGGTTGGCAATGGTCGCCGTCGCGGCCACCAGTTGGATCTCCCGGTCGGCACCCCGACGCCCCAGCAGGTGGCGGCGGGCCGACAGGAGCCGACGGAACAGAAAGGCGAAATTGCTGCCGAACACCCCGTCCATGGTGTGAGCCTCATCAAGGATCACCATCCGGATCGACCGCAGAAACCGGCGGACCGACGCCTCCCCAAGCTCGCGCATCAGCCACGCATGGCAGACATCGGGCGTCATAATGACCACCCGGCTCCGTTCCAGGATTCCATGTCGGAAATCCATGGGCACGGAACCATCGATCCGGCCGACTGCATCCTCATCAAGCCCCAGAGCTTCGGCCATCTCCCGCCATCCCCGGAGCTGATCGGCGGCCAGGGCCTTGAGCGGATAGAACACCAGAATCCGGGCGTCAGGGTCGCAAAGCACCCGGTTAAAGGCTGAACCTTGAAAAACCAGGCTTTTGCCCGATGCCGTCCCAGTGGAAACCACCACGTTCCGGCCGGCTGCCAGATGAGCCAATGCGATGGATTGATGATACCACAGGCCCGGATGGTCACCCGCCCGTTTCGCCAAATAGCCCCCGACCGGCGAATCGGCCAGCTCCTCGGGAACCGGGGCGTATCGGGCCGGCCGGGGCGGGAGAGTGAACGACTCGATCACCGGCGCGTCGCCGTCCCTGATCGTCTCTCGAATCGCTTTGACCATGTCCATGGGAGCCATCCAACCGGCACCACGAGGGGCCGTTGCCGCGGGGTTGAAATCGATTCCGTCGGCCGCGCCTGCACCGGCCGATGCGGATCATCTCCCGTCAACTTACATCAATCGCTCCCGGAAACCAAACCTTTTGTGCCGGTGTCATCCTTGAAACTATATTTTTGCGGGGGTTTCGATTTGCCCGAAATGGACCATTGGAACCTTAATTTCGTGCCAGCTTTGTTTTGTATAAATCGTATGCTCAATCAATTTTGCGACTTGTGCCGTTAAATATTTTTCACCACATTGCCGGCACACGCCGGCGGGCACATCTCGAAAGCCGATAAAGACCTCCGAGGTTTTGGAAAGCTCGGAGGTCTCCGGATGCGAGGCAATGCCCCGGTGGCGGGGTCCGCCCCTACGATGCCGGGTTTTTCCCTGAATGTAGGGGCAGGCCCCCGTGCCTGCCCTCGTGAGGGTCCCGGCATAACATGGGCGGACACGCGGGTCCGCCCCTGGGAGCGCGGGCGTCTCGCCCGCCTGGGGGCGGCAGGCAATTCGATATCGATTTCGATCCCGATTTCGATGGTGCTCGCCCGCCTGATGGTTGCAGGGGAGC
>CAZWGY010000214.1:0-7597 GCA_964633575.1 uncultured Desulfobacteraceae bacterium | reverse complement strand
TGATCGTGGTCCCTGACCCGATCATGTTCGTTTATTTTTCGTGTTCGGACATTTCAGCGGTAATTGTTCCGCAAACCGTCATTTACTTCTTTTTCCATCAAATTCGGAGACCAACGCCGTGGCCAGATCAAAATACCATGTCACCCCGGAAAGCGGACGAATCGCCATTACCCTCAACAAACGCCAGTTAAAGGAGCTTAAAAAGATGACCATCGAGTTCGAGATGTCCGTGGATGATATCCTGCAGATCGCGGTGGATGCCTTTATTCAGAGATACCAGAGCACGTCGTGCGACCAGATCGACCGCGATGGGATCGAGGCGCTCACCCGTTGATTAGAGGATCAAGAACTTGACCCGGTTCCGTCCGCTACGTTTGGCATCGAAGAGGGCCCGGTCCCCGGCTTCGATGAGGACGACCGCCGTCTCGTCGGGATTGGGCTGGGTTGTAGCGGCTCCCAGGCTGACGGTTACATGGTCCGCCACGGATGAGGTTTTGTGAGGAATTCCAAGCTGTTCTATGTTTTTGCGCATTCTTTCGGCGATGTGGACCGCGCCGTCGATGTCCGTCCTGGGGAGGACGGCGGCGAACTCCTCGCCCCCATACCGGGCCACGAAATCGGAGGGTCGGTTGACCGATGCAGCGAGGGTCCTGGCCACCTTTCTCAGGCAATCATCCCCGATGACGTGGTTGTAGGCGTTGTTGTAGTCGCCGAAGTAGTCGATATCGATCATGATCAGTGAGATGAGCGCCGCTTCCCGGATGGCGTTTCGCCATTCCTGGGCGACCACGCCGTCGAACCGGCGTCGATTGTATATCCCGGTCAGGCCGTCGAGCGATGAGAGATCTTCCAGAAAATCCCGGTGGCGTTTGAGTTCCACGTGGGTCCGGACCCGGGCCTTGACGATGGCCTGACTGAAGGGCTTGGTGATGTAGTCCACCGCCCCGAGGGCCAGGCCCTTGGTCTCGTCCGCCTCGTCGCTCATGGCCGTGATGAAGATGATCGGGATGTCCTGGGTCTTCCGGTCCGCCTTGATCCGCCGGCAGACCTCGTAGCCGTCCATCCCCGGCATCATGATATCGAGGAGAATCAGATCACAGGGTTGATCGGAAGCGAGGATGTCGAGGGCGGCCTGGCCGGAGATGGCGAAGGTGACCTGATAGTCGGTTTTGAGGACCTGGCCGAGGACCTTGATGTTCTCCACCACGTCATCGACGATCAGGATGGAGGGCTTCCGCGAACGATTGTCCATCCGGCTTTCTAAATCAAGACGGCTCATCCAGGCGCACCTCCAGCTCCCGGGCCAGCCGTTTGAGTGATTTCCGAGCCGGCTCGAAGCGGAGTTCTCTCACGGCTTCCGCCAGCTTTTGGCTCAGCGACCCCGGTGCGCCGGATTGGGGGATCATCGGCAGGATCTCGGCCAGTTGATCTTCGGCATCCAGGTCGTGGTCCCGAAGCATCCGGTCCAGTTTCCGGATTAACCGTCCCGGCGCTTCCGGAGCTTCCTCCCCTACCCCCCTACCCTCTTTTTCCAGCGGCGGTTCGTCGGTCGTCGGCAAGGCTTTGCTCAGGGTATCCGCGCTTCGGATCACCTGGTCGATGGCCGCCTCAAGCGCATTCAAAAGGAGGTCGAGCTCGGTTTCTCCTTTTCGGATGGCGCTTTCAAGGTTCCCGGCGGCTTCGGCCACCGTTTCCGCCGAAATGTTGGATGCAACGCCTTTCAGCGCGTGGATGTCAGGCAGGGCCGACCGCGCCTCGGAGCTTCGGATCGCGTCCCGGAGCTCTTTGCTGAATCCGGCATATTTCCGTGCAAAGGTCTCGATCAGCTCCGCGAAGAGCTTTTCGTTATGGCCGATGCGCGCGAGGCCGCCGGCCACGTCGATGCCGGGGAGGCTCGGAAAGGACGAGGCCGTCCGAGGGGCCCGGGCCGGAATCCCCCGCCCGGCCGGCCTTTGCTGAGCGGGTCCGGGTGCTGATCGGGTCACGTAGCGGCTCAGGAGGGTATAGAGCATCTCCGTATTGATGGGTTTGGTGATGTAGTCGTCCATTCCCGCCTGAATGCACTTTTCGCGGTCCCCTTTCATGGCATGAGCGGTCATGGCGATGATCGGGAGCTCGGTCAATTCCAGGATCTTTCGGATATGGTGGGTGGCCTGGTATCCATCCATCCCCGGCATCTGAACGTCCATGAGCACGGCGTCATAGAGTTTTCTCTCGACCAGATCCACGGCCTCCCGACCGTCGGTGGCCTGATCCACTTCGATGCCCGCGCAGGCCAGAATTTCCGAGGCCACCTGGCGGTTGATCAGGTTGTCTTCCACCAGGAGCACCCGGGCACCGTGAAGGCCGGCCAGGGGCTCGGACGACGTGGCCATCTGATCGATGCACTCCACTGTTTCTCCAAAGACGTTCATCATCACGTCGTAGAGGACGGACTGCTTGATGGGCTTGATGAGAAAGGCGTCCACGCCGACCGCTTCCGCTTGGGAGACCACCTCCTCGCGGCCGAAAGCGGTCATGAGGATTACCGGCAGCCGGGCCAGCTCGGGGTCGGACTTCATCTGGCGTAAGGCCTCGATTCCGTCCATGCCGGGCATCATCCAGTCCATGACCACCAGATCCACCGGCTCGGCCCGGTGTTTCAGATTGGCCAGGGCATCGGCCGCGGTCTCGGCGGTTTCGGTCTTCAAACCGTAGCCCTGGAGGGACTCGCTGAGAATTTTGCGTGAGGTAGCGTTGTCATCGACGACAAGAACCGTTTTTCCTAAAAGCGAATCGGGGATGGTGCGCCGCCGCCGCGGCGCCCCCGGCTGAACTTCGAGCTGAACCGTGAAGTGAAAGGTGCTCCCCCGACCGGGCTCGCTGGTGGCGTGGATCTCCCCGTCCATCATCTCCACCAGCCGCTTGCAGATGGTCAAGCCGAGGCCGGTACCGCCGTATCGGCGGGTCGTGGAGCCGTCCGCCTGGGTAAAGGCGGAAAAGAGATGGGGCAGATTGGCCCGGTCGATCCCGATCCCCGTGTCCCGGATGGTAAACCGGAGCCGGACCGCTCCGTTGTCCTGGCGAAGCCGGGTCACCTGAACCACCACCTCGCCTTCGTCAGTGAATTTCACCGAGTTGGCGGTCAGGTTGGTGAGGACCTGGCCCAGCCGGAGCGGATCGCCCATCAGGTCCCGGGGAACGTCATCGGACACCGAGACGATCATCTCGATCCCTTTTTCGGCCGCTTTTCCCGCGAACATATCGGTGAGCTTCTCCAGCAGCGCCATGAGGTCGAATTGGACCGATTCCAACTGGAGCCGACCGGCCTCGATTTTTGAAAAGTCGAGGATGTCGTTGATAATCCCCAGCAGGGAGTGACTCGACGTGCTGATTTTCTCCACGTAGTCGAGCTGCTTGGGGGTCATCTGGGTCTTCATCACCAGCTCGGTCAGCCCGATGACCGCGTTCAAGGGGGTCCGGATTTCATGGCTCATGTTGGCGAGAAAGCCGCTTTTGGCCTGGGTGGCGGCCTCGGCGGCGTCCTTGGCGATCTTGAGATCCTCGGCCCGCTTTCTCTGGGTGGTGTCTTCGAGAATCCCCTCGTAATAGCGGATTTTGCCTTCCTCGTCTTTGACCACGTGAGCGTTCAGGGAGACGTGGATAATGGATCCGTCCCGCCGGTGGAACCGGGTTTCGAAATTTTTGGCGCTGCCCTGGGTCTCCATGAGCTCCTGGAACTCGTCCCGCCGCCGGGGATTGACGTATATCTGGTGCTGGACGTCGGTGACCGTCTCGATCAGCTCGGCCTCGGAGCGGTATCCCATGATCCGGACAAAGGCGGGGTTGACCATGAGGAACCGGCCGGCGGGGGTCGTCTGGAAGATCCCCTCGGTGGCGTTTTCGAAGATGCTCCGGAATTTTTCCTCCGAGTCTCGGAGGGCCTCCTCGGCCCGCTTCCGGGCGGTGATGTTCCGGGAGTTTTCCACGACCAGCCGGGGCCGGCCGTCCTTGTGCCAGGCCGTCACCGAGGTGGTACACCAGAAGATGATCCGTTCGCCGTCCAGGTCGATGGCGTCGTTCTCGTGCTCGTGGATCTTGCCGTCTTTGAACGTTTTGGCCGCGATGCACCGGGTGCAGACGGCGTCGAAGCCCCGGTAGGCTTCGTGGCATTTCCGGCCGATGATGTCCTGACCGAACATCCGCCTGGCGATATCATTGGCCCAGACGATGGTGAAGTCCTCGTCGATGATGCTCATCCGGTCGGTGATGGAGTCCATGATTCCGGCGAGCTGCTGCTCGTTTTCCCGGAGCGCCTCCTCCACCTGCTTCCGCTCCCGGATTTCCACCTGGAGCTCGGCGTTGGCCTGGGCCAGGGCTTCGGTTCGTTCCGTCACCCGCCGTTCGAGCTCGTCGTGAGCCCGGCGCAGGGCCTCCTCCGCGTGTTTTCGCTCAGTGATGTCCATGGCGATGCAGAGGATTCCGTTGACGGTCCCGTCGGGGTCCCGGAGGGCGTTGATGGTCATGTTGACGGGAAACCACCGGCCTTCCCGGGTGACGTAGATCCACTCCTCCTGCTCCGACCGGCCGGTCAGGGCATACTCGAGCAGGAGCCGCGCCGGTTGGACGGGACGTCCCCGTTCCTCGCTCAGCCGGCGGCCGCGGGCCACCAGCTCGGTCTCGGAGTGGAAGATCTCCGGCGTCTGCCGGCCGACCATCTCATCGGCCCGGTACCCCAGAAGGTTTTCGGCCCCGGTGTTCATCACGGTGATGGTCCCGTCGATGTCGGTGGCGATGATGGAGATCTGGGAGGCGGAGTTGAGGACGGCCCGTCGGAGGGCATTGGTGGTCTGGAAGCGATGGAGAATCCGTTCGGTCTCCTCGAACTGTTTAACCACCAGCTCGGCGGTGATATCGGCGGCCTCGCGGGCCACCCGGATTTCCTCACGGAGGAGCCGGTTTTCCGCCAGTAACGCCTCAATTTCACCGGCTTCCATGGCGGTCCGGCCATTCCCGTGATCTCCGTCCGGGCTTCGGTGAAACGGCAACACAGCGGCCATGCTAAACGCCTGCTCCCCGAATGTCCGCCGCGTGGACGGTGCAGACCAGGCAGGGGTCGAAGGATCGGATCACCAGCTCGGCCTCGACCGGCTCCGACGGGTCGGCAATGGCCGTGCCCACGAGGGCCTGCTCCCATGGGCCCCGGTGGCCCTGTCCGTTTACGGGCGAAGCGTTCCAGGCGGTGGGAGTGATGATCTGGTAGGTGTCGATCCGGTTTTTCCGGATCTTCACCCAATGGCCCAAGGCTCCCCGAGGGGCTTCCGTCAGCCCGCACCCATCAGCGTCTTCCCGGCGGGAATGCTCGCGATAGAAAGCGCCGGTCATCTCGCCCATCTCCTCCAGCCATTGGTTCATGGCGGGTATCAGGATCGCCGGCCGGACCATCCGGGCCAGCTCCCGGACAAAGGCGCTGGGGCCTTCGGTCCGGACAAGTTCCGTGATCAGAGGGTTCTTGGCGATCACCAGTTGAGCCAGGGGTCCGGTTTCGGCCGGGCGTTCGTCGTAGCCGACGCTCTTGCACCAGGAATACCGGGGTCCCTCCCGGCCGGTGGCATAGGGCCGGGTGAGTCCGTCAAAGGGATGGCGGCTTCCGGTATAGCCGGTGAACCAGGAGTGGTCGATGGATTCGGAGATCCGCTCCTGGTGGAAGTGGGCCACGGCGGTTCCTTCTCCGACCCCGGCGGGGATCAGGTGGGTGTCCCCCGCCCGAAGGGGAGTCACGTCGGTCTTTTGGGGCATCTGGCAGGCGCCGAAGGAGATGAACCGGCCGTGTCCCCGGCCCAGCCGGTCGAGGCCGATGGCCCGGGCAAACCGGACAAAGACTCCCAGGTCGCTTTCGGCCACCGCCGGGTCGCCGTCGATCAGGGCCGCCAGGGCCGTTGCGCCGTCGATCTCCCTCCACCGTTCGATGGTCGTTCCCAGAACCCGGCGCTCGTACCACCGGCGGAATCGGGACAGAACATAGCGGCACTGGGTGATGTCCACGGTGCTGGGCACCGAGACGACGCCGCCGGGCACCATGAAGGAGGAGTGGGGCCACTGGCCGCCGAGGATGGCGACGATCTCCAGAAGCCGCCGGGTTGCCCCGACCGCCTCACGGACGCTCTCTCCGGAAAGCGGGGTGTACCTCCGGCAAACCGTGTCATACAGGGCCGTATCGGCAAACCGGGGTCGTGTGAAATCGGCCATATAGAGGAGAATCGCGTGGCGGACGTCGTTCTGGAGCATCTCGGCCATCAGGGTGATGTTCCGGAGCCGTCGGCCATTGTCCGGGACCCGGGCCTCGAAGGCGTCGTCCAGGGCCCGGGCGGCGGCGTTCAGGTGGGCGGTGGTGCAGATCCCGCAGATCCGGGGGGTGATCACCAGCCCGTCCAACGGCCCCCGGCCGACCATGATGTTTTCAAATCCCCGGTACATGGTGCCGGCGCTTCTGGCATCCACAACGGTGCCGTCGTCGATCTCCAGGTGAATCTTGAGATCGCCTTCCACCCGGTTAAGCGGATAGACGTGGACCTGTTTTCGACCCATGGGCGCTAGATTCCGGTCCGGCGTTTTTTCAGCCGCATGGGCGCCGCCGCCGCCGCCATGCCCTTGTAGGCCAGGTAATGGGCCCGGCTCACCCCGTCGGGCAGCTCCAGGGGGATGCCCTCGATGTTCCGGGTTTCGAAAAAGGGGTACTGCTGGGGAAAGTCCGGGCGGGTGCAGCCGAAACAGGGGACCCCGACCCGGGTCTTGGAAGACCGGCCGTTCCAGAGATTCTTATTGCAGGGTCCGGTGACCAGGGGGCCGTGGCAGCCCAGGTAGAAGAACATGCAGCCCTTTTCCCCGAACCGCTTTTCCTCCACCCGGTACTCGTGGTACTCGTTCCGGGTGCATCCCTGATGGACCATGATACCGTACCACTCCAGCGGGGTCTGTTGATCGGTGAGAGCCAGGGGGGCCCCCGAAGCCAGGATCGTCAGGGTTCCGGTCAGAACGTCGCAGTGGCAGGGGCATCCCGGCAGGTTGATCACCGGCATCCCGCTCCCGGAGACGAAGTCGGAGCCCAGGAAGCCGCCCTTTTCCCATCTGTGGAACTGGACGCCGGTGGCCTCGATCTCGCCGTCCGCCCCGATCCCGCCAAAGGCGGCGCAGGTCCCCACGGCCAGGATGTATCGAGCCTGATGGGCCAGGGCCGCCACCAGGTCCTTTTTCGGTCGCTCGTGGATCTCGTCATACATCCCGGTTCCGCCGGGGCCGCGGATCACCGAGCCCTCGATGCAGAGAAAGTCCAGCGGGCGATCGCCGGCGGTCAGCTCGTCTATCAGCCGCCGCTGATCAGGGATTTCGCGCACCGAGATCGACGGGTGCCAGAGGAGCTCGATATCGAGCAAATCGAAGAGATCCGGGATTTCCGGCGATCCGGCGTTGAACAGGGACCATGTGTCGCCGCCGCATCCTCCACATTGTAACCAATAAAGCGTCCTGGCCATATCCGTACCTTCCGAGTTTGGGGAACCGCGGTTCTTAAAAACAGAATACACTCTTACCGCATAAAGCTCAACCCGTCATCCGAAAA
>CAZWGY010000213.1:0-7626 GCA_964633575.1 uncultured Desulfobacteraceae bacterium | reverse complement strand
GCCCCAACGGGGCGCTTTGCCAGTGCCCATCCACAAACGGGATGTCAGTCGGCTCGAAACTTCTCCAGAATTATCGGGATATCCGTGCCCCCTCACCCCACCAGATAAAACCCCACCCCGACCGCGATGATGCTGGCGACCCGGAAGCCCTGACCCATCAGGAGAATCTGGGCGCCCATTTTCGGAGAGAAGATTCCCATGTAGCGCGGGAGCTGATGCCGGATGGCTCGGATGGGAAAGGCGACGACGTTGCCGATGAGCAGCGCGAGGACGGTCTGTTTGGTGGTCAGGACGCCGGCGTCCATGAGGGCTCCGGCGGCGGCAAAGCCCGAAGTGAATTCGGCGGCAAAGCTCAGGATGACCATCGACAGGGCTTCCACCGGCATGAAGGCCGTCACCACCCAGTCGGACAGAAGGGTCTGAGCGGCTTTGAAGAATCCGGCCGCGTTGATGAGAAAGACGAAGATGTAGATGGGGACCACGTAAACGGCGATGTTCATGACCCGGCCCGGGAGCTTCCGCCGGACTCCGGCCCGGATCGACTCATCCGGCTTCTTGCGGCCCGTCCGCCCGCTCACCGCCTCGCCGTCGTCTTTGAGAGCGAGGTCCGGCCGGAGATGGCCGAAAAGCAAAAAGCCGGCGGTCCGGATCACGGTGGCCAGAAAGGTCAGGAGAAAATAGAGGGCTCCGGCCCAGCCGGTGAGCGGGATGACGATGAAAAAGGTGGTCGGGAGGTGGAGGAAATAGGCGGGGAGCTGGTTGACGAAGTTGGTCAAAAAGAGCTGAGCCCGGCTGATTTTGCCTTCCTGGTAGAATTCCAGGAGCATGGCATTGGCGGCCACGCCGGAGAAAAATGCGGTGGTGAAGGCGGCACTGCACCGGTTTCCGAGGTTCCCGAACCGGAAGAGGGGCCGGGCCACCACGGACAGGGCCCGGGTCCACCCGGCCGCTTCGACGATCTGCCCGACCGCCAGGCCGACCGTGATGAAAAGCATCAGCCGGGTCAGGGGCCAGAGCAGCCGGTCTCCGAGATGGGCGGCGGTGAGTCCTTCTATCCGCCAGAGGCCGATCGCCAGGAAAAGAGCGGAGATTCCCAGCGAGATGGCGAGGTTTCGCCGCCCGGTGTCAGCCGCCCGCCGGTGCTTTGCCATTCCGATGCTTGGCGATGATCAGGGTCCAGTAGCCGGGCTTTCGGGTCTCCATGGCCCGGACGTCGGTGATGATCTCCTCGTCCGGCAGCCCACAGCGGCTGATGCCGACGCTGGTGCCGAGCATCCGGGCTTCGTCCAGAGCGCATGAGATGTCCCCGACGTTTTTATAGGCTTTCATGAAGACCACGTTTTCCGGCTTCCCCCCCAGCTCCCGGAACCGGTCTCCGCCGCCGACCCCGGAGGTGATCAGGAGGGATTCCTCGCCTTCCACCAGGGGGATGTTCAGCCGGGCGGCCGAGGCTTGATAGGCGGTGATCCCCGGGACCGTCTCCACCGGGATTTCCGGGGCCAGGAGCCGGATGTGCTTCAGAAGATAGCCGAAGGTCGAGTAGGTCATGGGGTCGCCGAGGGTGAGGAAGGCGGCGTTTTGCTTCTCCGCGAGCGCCGCGATGACCGTCCGGGCGTGGGACTCCCAGGCCGTGCGGGTCTCGTCCGGGTCCCGGGTCATGGGGAAGGCCAGCCGGATGACGGGGGTGGCGTCCGGGATGTGGGCTCGGGCGACGTTGACCGCCAGGCTGTAATCGTTTTTGGTGGAGGCGGCGGTGTAAATCACGTCCACCGCCTGGAGCACCCTTACGGCCTTTAGGGTCATGAGCTCCGGGTCGCCGGGGCCGACCCCGATGCCGAAGAGGGTGCCGGTGGGGGTAGTGTCCATGTCAGCTCTCCTTGTGGGCGAGGATCGCCAGGGCGTTGACGGCGGCGGCGGCCACGGTCGATCCCCCTTTTCGGCCCACGTTGGTGATGTGGGGAAAGTCGGTCTCCATCAGGGCGGCCTTGGACTCGGCGGCGTTGACAAAGCCCACCGGCAGGCCGATCACCAGGGCCGGGGCGGCGCGGCCGGCGGCCATGAGCTCGAGCAACCGCAGGAGCGCGGTGGGGGCGTTGCCGATGACGCAGATCCCGTCGGCCATGAGCGGAGCGGTAACGTCCACCGCCGCCCGGGCCCGGGTGATCCCCTCCCGTTCGGCCCGGGCCGCGACTTCGGGCGCTCCGATGGCGCAGACTACCTCGGCGCCGAAGGGGTCCAGAAGTGACCGGCGAATGCCGGCCCGGCACATATTGGTGTCGGTGACGATCGTCCCTCCCGACCGGATGGCCCTGATTCCCGCGTCGAGAAAGTGGGGATGGAGCCGGGTCGAGGTGACGTACTCGAAGTCGGCGCTGGTGTGAATCATCCGGCGGACCACCGACCAGGCGGCCGGCGCGAAGGTGTGGTCGCCGGCCTCCGCGTCGATAATGGCAAAGCTCTGGGTTTCGATCTCTTCCGGTTTCATGGGATTGATTTCCTTTCCCGCCGATAGTCCCGGCAGGCCTGGATCAGTCGGCCGGCCGCCGCTGGCCGGCTGCCGAAGTGAAGGTGAATGTAGGAGCCCAGGGTCCGGCGGATGCGGTACCCTTCGGCTTTGGGCTCACCCGCGCCCCGGGCGGCCACGTCGTAAACGGTTTCCAGACCCGGCGGCGGGCCGGCCAGATCCGAATAGTGGAACTCGTGACCCCGAATCCGGTCCCCGGCGGCCCCGATGATCGTCTCCCGGCAAAGGCGGATCTCCCGGTAGCCCAGGGACCGGCGCCGGTCGAGCATCCGGACGGTCAGGGGGAAGCAGCCGGCCATATCGTGGGATTCGCCGTCGGCGTCAATGAGGGTTTCGCAGAGGACCATCAGCCCGCCGCATTCGGCGTAGATGGGCATCCCGTCCCGGCTGGCGGTCAGGAGCCCGGTTCGGAAAGCCCGGTTTCGCGATATCGCCGAAGCGAAAAGCTCCGGGTACCCGCCGCCGAGATAGACCCCGTCGGCGTCGTCGGGGATCGGATCGCCGGCCACCGGGGAGAATTCGACCAGCCGGGCGCCGGCGGCCCGGAGCATATCGAGGTTGTCGGCGTAGTAGAAGCAGAAGGCGTTGTCCCGGGCCACCGCCAGGGTCACGGGATCGTCGTCGAGGGCCGGCCCGGCCGGCGGTGCCATTCCTTCAGGGATCTCGCCGGCCCGGTCCAGGAGGCGGTCCAGGTTCAGACTGTTCTCCATGAGCTCCGCGAGCCGGTCCACGTTTGAGTCGGTGAGCGGGTGGTCGCCGTCGGTGACCAGGCCCAGGTGACGCTCGGGGATGGTGATCGCCGCCTCACGGCTCACCCCGCCCAGAACCGGCATCCGGACGGCCCCCTCCATGGCCTCGACCAGATAGGCCAGGTGGCGGGGGCTGCCGATCCGGTTGAAGAGGACCCCGGCAAACCTCAGCTCCGGATCGAACCGCTCGAAGCCCATGAGGAGCGCGGCGGCGCTCCGGGCCATGCTCCGGGCATCGACCACGAGGACCACCGGGAGATCCAGCCACTTGGCCATCTGAGCGGTGGAGCCGGCTTCGGACCGGCCGTCGTAGCCGTCGTAGAGCCCCATCACCCCCTCGACCACCGCCACGTCCGCTCCCCGGACCGATCGGGTGAACAACGCTTCGTTGGTCTCCCGGTTCAGCATCCAGCCGTCGAGATTCCGGCTCGTCTCCCCGGTGACCCGTTCGTGGTGGCCGGGGTCGATGAAGTCGGGGCCGACCTTGAAGGGGGCCACCCGGAGCCCCCGGCGGGTGAGCGCCGCCATGAGTCCCAGGGCGGTCGTTGTCTTGCCGCATCCGCTGTGAGTGCCGGCGATCACCAGGCCCTTAGCCATTGATCGCCTCCGTCACGGTTTTTCGGAGCGCCGGGCCGAACCGGTCGGGGTAGAGAGCCCGGCCGATGGACCAGATCCCCTCCAGAAGCCGAAGGGTAGGGCGAGCCACCACCGCCTCATCAACGATCCGGATTTCCCCCTCCCGGACCGCTTTGATGATGGAAAACCCGGGCTCGGTTTGAATGGATTCCACCGTCGGCCGGTTCATGGTCCCGTGCTGGGCCAGGTAAACGTCGATCTCGCCGGCGTGGGCGAGGATTCGTTCCTTGCCGTAATTGGCGACGTTGGTGCCTCGTGAGGGCTCGGCGTCGTCGGCCACGTTGATTCCGCCGGCGACCGTCAGGGCGAAGATCGCCACCGAGTCGGGGGAGAAGGTCTTCATCCGGCTCCCGATGGCTTCGAAATACACCCGTCGCTTGTCGGAGATGGGCTCGGTGACCGACCGGATCTCGGCGACCGCTGAGGAAAACCGGTCGATCATGGCCTCGGCCGCCGCCTGACGGCCGGTGAGGATGCCGAGAATCCGCCAGTACCGGAAGATCTCGCCGGCGGTGGACGGCTGGAGGGAGACCACCGTGATCCCGCTTTTCTCCAGGCGGTTCACGAGCTGGAAGTAGCCCCGGTCGATCATCGGGCGGATGAGCACCAGGTCGGGCCGGGCCGCCAGAAACCGCTCCGGGTCGTCATGATAGGAAAAGACCGGCCTGGTCAGCGCCTCGGGTGGGTAAACCTCGCTCCGGGACACGCCGATGATCTCCGCGTCGAGTCCCAGGGAGAAGAGGTTTTCGGTGTGGGCTCCGTAGAGGGAGATGATCCGATCGAAAGGTTCCGTCACCCGGATCTCCCGGCCGTTCTGGTCCCGGATCTCCCGGTCGCCGAGGATGGCGAAGTCGCCGGTGTAGGCAAGGGCGAGACTACCGGTCAGGACCAGCCAGACGGCGCACGGGATCGCGGCAATTAGGAGAGCGGCGCGGCGGATCATGTCGCCCCCCGTCTGAAGGCCACGTGGCGGCTGTCCGAAAAGGGCTCGTGAAAGACCCGGGCCGGGACATCGAAGACGGCGGCCACCGTTTCGGGGGTGAGGGCCTCGTCGGCGGGGCCGTCCACGAGAATCCGGCCGTCCCGGAGAAAGATCAGGTGGTCGCAGTAGAGGGCGGCCAGGTTGATGTCCTGGAAGACGGCAATCACCGTCCGGCCTCCCTCCCGGACCCGCTCGGCGGCCAGGTCCAGGAGCTGAAAGCCGTGGCGGACGTCGAGGTTGGAGGTGGCCTCATCGAGGATCAGGACCGGGGTGTCCTGGGCCAGGGCCCGGGCAAAGACCACCCGCTGACGCTCGCCGCCGGAGAGCTCGGAGACATAGCGGTCGGCGAGCCGGTCGGTGCCGGTTCGTTCCATCACCGTCTCGACGATATCGAGATCATCGGCCGAGGGCGACTGGAACCGGGGAATGTGAGGGTATCGGCCCATCATCACCGCCGCCTTCGCGGTAAAGGGAAAGTTGATGTAAAAGTTCTGGGGCACCAGGGCCATCTCCCGGGAGACGGCCTTCCGGGAATAGCTTCCCAGGGGCCGGCCCCGGTACCGGATGTCCCCGCCGGCGGGGGCCAATAATCCGGCCATGAGGTCCAACAGCGTGGTCTTGCCCGACCCGTTGGGCCCCAGAATCCCGTAAAACCGGCCTTCGGGGAGCGTCGCGGAGACATCCCGGAGCACCGGTCGGTCAGCGTAAGCAAAGCAAAGGCCATTGATCTCAAATCCCATCTCCTAAAACCCGGTCCGGGCCATCTGGCGCCGTCTGAAGATGTAGCAGAAGACCGGCCCCCCGATGAGCGCCGTGAGGACCCCGATGGGGACCTCCGTGCGAAGGACCGCCCGGGTCACGGTATCGGCGGCCAGAAGGAGAATCGCTCCGACCAGAAGGGCCGCCGGGATAAGCCGGCGGTTGTCCGGCCCGCCCACGGCTCTCACAATATGGGGCACCAGGAGCCCGACGAACCCGATGATCCCCGAGACCGAAACGCAGATCGCCGTGAGCACCGAGGCGGTGGTCAGGAGAATCAGGGTTACCCGGCCGGTGTTCACCCCTAAAGAGGCCGCCGACCGGCTCCCCAGGGCCATGAGGTTCAAATCCCGGGCGAAAAAGAGGCAGACGCCGGTCCCGACCGACAGTCCGGCGGTGGTCAGGGCCACGTCGGCCCAGGTCCGGGAGGCGAAGCTTCCCATGAGCCAGAAGATGATGATAGCCACCTGCTCGTCGGCGAGGTATTTCAGAAAGCTGATCCCCGCCGACAGGATGGCGGCCACGATAATCCCGGACAGGATCAGGTTGTTGGATGAGAGGCCGCCGCCGGAAGCCGAGAGATAGACCACCAGGACCAGGGTTCCGGCTCCGCCGGCAAAGGCCAGGAGAGGCACCGCCAGAGCCGGGGGCAGGCCCACGTCGAAAAGGAGGGCCACCGATGCCCCAAAGGCGGCTCCGGCCGAGACCCCGAGGGTATAAGGGTCGGCCAGGGGATTGCGGAGAATCCCCTGAAAGACGGCTCCGGCCACCGACAGCCCGGCGCCCACGGCGGCGGCGGTGAGAATCCGGGGGAGCCGGACCTCGGTCACCACCACCTGGTGGAGCTCCGCCACGCCGTCGAGCCAGGCGTCGATCCCGAAGGCTCGGGCGACGATGATCCGGGCCACCTCTCCGACGGAAAGCCGGACGTATCCCATGCCGGTGGACACGAGCACACAGAGAGTCAACAGGAGCATCAGCAGTAAAAGATGGAAGCCCGGCCGCCCCCGCGAGAACGGTCGGCCTCTTCGGCGGGCGGCTATATCTGTTTTATGTGGCAATCCGGCATTCCGTCAGGTTAATGGGGCCGGACGGAGGCCCCGCCACGGCGAGGCCCCCGTCCGGTGTTGATCGCGTTTAAATTAAAAAATCAAACCCATTCAGCCGCACAGCCGAAGTTCCCGGCCGGTGAGCGTCAGGGCACCGGCTTCGGAGAAGCCGGCGACCCGGCAAATGACCCGCTGCATACCATGGATCATCAATTGATACCAGGCGTCGCTGATGTCGAGCCGGCCCTGATTTCGGGAGACGATTTCCACCCGGTCGGCATCCGCGAACAGCCGGGCCGCCTCGGCGGTCAGGTCCCGGTCGTCGGCGGACTCGCCGGTAATGTAAACAATGATACCGGTCTTCATGCGCCTTCACCTCCTTTCCATGAGAAGATGCAGGCGGTCCCGCGTCGATTTGTGGAAAAACGGCGGCCAAACAAAAAAGCCCTTCAAGCGACATCTCGCTTGAAGGGCTGCACCCAGCTTTGCTTGACCCTTCTTATCCGGCTGCCCGTTGCCGTTTCCCGCGACAGGAATCGGGCTCCGCCGTGAGGCAGGTCTTCTGGCTCCCGGATCTTCCTGAACGGCCGCGCCTTCCCATCCGGCTTGGCCGGACAGTGGCATCGTGCAGTCGTCGTCCCCGGTTACAGCGGCGGGACCGCTCCCGATTTCAACGGGATTCCCTATTAAGCCCTCTATCGGGCACCTCAATCGGAAAGGTTATGGGAGAGGGGAACGGTTTGTCAAGGGATTTCAGCGTTTCCGGTCCTTTTCCGGCTGACGACCAGACTCCCCCGGCATCAATACATGACCGTGGGGCAGGCGCCCGCGGTTGCCCTGAAACCCTGTGAGCGCCGCCCGCCGGTGCGGCCAAAGCCCTCCGAGGTTTCCAGCAAAAAGCCCTCCGAGGTTTCCAGCAAAGAGACC
>CAZWGY010000212.1:0-7639 GCA_964633575.1 uncultured Desulfobacteraceae bacterium | reverse complement strand
CCTGAATCCGTGGCATATAAATTGCTTAGCGGAGAGATTCATACTACGTCTTCATTTTTTAAAGATTCTTCGATAGATGGGGGCGGAGAATTAGATAAATTAACAGTTATTTGAAACTCCGCCCTTGAAAAACGAAGTAGTTATCCTCTCCGCTCTTATTAGCCGGCCTATATTTTGCTTTCGTTTATTTTTTAATATGTTTGGTTATGTGGTGGATAACTGAATATGGTTACTCCTAAAGTGCTCATAAACTCGCTGCCAAAGATCGGCGAAAGGGTTTATGCTGCCCAAGGACAAAAACCATTTTCGACTCCTTCGGATCAACCGCCCAGCAACATAGATCATGTCCTGCATGACTGTCCGAATTCGCCGCCGGGAAACCTTTTTCCGGTATATCTTTTTCACGGTTTTGGAAGCGTGTTCGCCCTCGATTATGCTCTGCTGTCCAATGATGCGCAACACGTTATAGACAAGCATGCACAAAACCAAGATAAGGCTATTGGTTGAAAAGCGACTGCTGGGGAGTCGCTCTATATCCATATCGGTTTTGAGCTCCGAGTGAAATTGTTCACTCGTGCCATGGTCATGATACAGATGAATAACTTCCTTTGCATCAAGACCAGTAAGAGAGCACCAATAGGTGTCAATCTCATACTCGGGGAATACAAGCTGCTGCCCCTTGCGGATTGTTCTCTCCGTCACATCAAAAAATATGGGGTAGTCGAGCGGCTTCCCGTGGATATCGGTTTCGGTTTTTCCAATCCACCTGCGCTTTCCTTCACGGCAAGGGATTTCCGTACCAGTTGCCTTTGCCTTTTCGATCAACGGGCCGCGAGGTTCACGGCGCATGTTGCGTTTAATGATGAATTCGATACCGGGTTGCATAAGGACGGGAAAATTGTCCTTACTATCATTCCCGGAGTCCAATCTTACCAATATGGGGGCGTCGGTTATTTGCCTGGCGTACTTGACTGTCTCATTGATGAATTCGGGGGTGTTCTTCTGGCAATGTTGCTTGCCTTCTCTAAGCTCTGTATTGACCAGATAGCCTTCCGTACCGAGATATGCAAATATCGGCGCATAACCATCGTGACCTTTGTAGGTCCTCGACACTCCCTCTTTCTTGGTTTTGGAGTTGTCGAAGGGGCTGACATCGATGTCAAGAGGAATGAAAGGGCCACAGGAGGTATTGACGGGGCTTATTGAAGGGGCAATGCGGTTGATGCCCCTCATGACTTCTTTCTTGATAACATCGTTGTACGATGTTCCTATCAAGTCTAAACGTTGGCGAAGGCACGGACTTGAAGGACAATTATCCAGCCCGAGAGCAGCCAGGAAGAATGGGTCTTCCCGAAACCCCTCTATCGCATCAAAATCTGGCTTCCCCATGGATATGAGGCCAATCATAGAGAGCAAAATTTCGAAGTTGGAAAAGCCATTGACTCTACTGATGGCGGGGTTATCTTCGTTAACACGGATTTTCAACTCGGTGTTGTCAAGGATAGCTCCAACGATGGCCAATCCGCTGTTGCTGGTCAATTTCTCGGTTCCGTTTTTAATCTCGATTTTCGGGGCCATGGTATGCACCTCCTAAGTGAAATAGTTTCTGATCTTCTGTAGCATGGATCAACCCAAATATCAAGACATTAATAAAGGGAAAGCATATTCTAGGCCACGGATTCAGGATACCCTCTACCTGTCCGAGGATGAAACGTTTCCCCCCGGCGATAATCTCCTCCAATTTCCAAAGGAAGGCTTGACCACCAGCGCGTTTACCTTGACGTCGGATCACGGCATCCAGACGGAAACCATTTATTACTGGAAGGTGGAGGCCGTTGATGAGTTTGGAAACATCCGGGAATCGACCAGTATCCGGCAATTTGAAACGGACAACAACGCCAACCCGGGCGACCTGACCGTCAGCGGCACGGTTTTTGACGCGGATACATCCGCCCCCATCGAGGGCGCTGAGATTCTCTGGGGCGAAACGCTCCTCCCGCTGACCGACGAGCAGGGGCATTACGAGGATGTCGTCTCCTATACCGGCGATTCCTACATCGTTCTGGTGACGGCCCCCGGATACATCCCCGAGGAAGTGGCCGTCACCGGTGTCTCGCAAGGTGAGGCCGTTGAAAAAGAGATCAGCCTGAGGGCGGACCATCGGGGTGATGTGGACGGCGCGGACGGGGTCACGCTGGCGGACGCGATCCTGACGCTGATGATCCTGACCGGCGCGGATCTCGGGGGAACATCCATCCAGCCCGACGCCGATGTCAGCGGTGACGGTACCGGGCCCATCGGGCTGCCGGAGGTCATTTTCATTCTTCGAACGGTCGGCGGGGGATAATCCGACTCGGTCTCGGCCGATTGGGAAAGGGGTCACTGATGCAGCGGTATCATTACCGGCGGATGAGGTGGGTGTGGATCGGAATCTTCTTGATTGTGCTTCTATTCCTTCCCCCAGCCGCCGGTTGGGGCCAGCCGACCTACCATTATGCATCCATGTGGCCCGCCCTCCGCCAGCCCTGGTATTTCTTTCAGCCCTATGATGTGGCCATCGACCGCGACGGCTATGTTTACGTGGCCGATACGCTTAACGACCGGATTCAGAAATTTACGAAAGACGGTGTTTTCGTCCGAAAATGGGGCGTCCAGGGGGATGGTCCGGGAGAATTCAAAATTCCTTACGGCATTGCCGTGGGGCGGGACGGCGCGGTCTTTGTCACCGACAAAGACAACCACCGGGTCCAGAAATTTACATCGGAAGGCCGGTTTGTAGTGGAATGGGGCGATCCTGGTGATGGCCCCGGGGAGCTCGATCAACCCATGGGCATTGCCGCCGATGCCGTCGGGGACATTTACGTGGTGGACACCGGAAACCGGCGGGTCCAGAAATTCACCAGTGACGGGACCTTTCTCCGGCAATGGAACGGCGGCGAGACGGGAAACGGTACTTTCGAGGTCCCCAAGGGCATTGGGGTGGACCGGGACGGCGCGGTTTACGTCACTGATTCGCTAACGGGAGCGGTCCGGAAATTTTCGCCGGACGGAGCCGAGCTGGACTGGCGGGTAAACGCCGGGCTGGAAGCCCCCAACGGAATCTGGGTGGCCCTTGACGGATCGGTTTACGTGGCCGAAACCATCGAGGGACGGATCAGCCAATTCTCCGCCGATGGGGAGCTGATCAGCCGGTGGGGGGGTCCGGGAAGCGGACTGGATCAGCTCAATGGCCCCATCGGGCTGACCGGCGATCCGGAAGGATACCTTTATGTGGCGGATGCCGGCAATCACCGGATTCAGAAGCTCGACCGGGCCGGCCGATTCCTGAGCCGGTGGGGGGCCAGCGGCGGGGCATCCGGCCGGTTCAGCTACCCCCATGGCCTGGCCGTGGACCCCGACGGCGGGATCTACGTGGCCGACACTGAAAACCACCGGGTCCAGAAATTCGCCTCCGATGGGGCGCTCCTCGGGGAGTGGGGCGGGCCGGGCGATGCCGACGGGCGTTTTACCGGACCCACCGACGTGGCGGTTTTCCGGGACGGGGCTGGTGAAGATACGGTTGTGGTGGCCGACGCCGAGAACCATCGGGTTCAGGTCTTTGACGCCGGGGGGAGCTGGATTCGGACCATCGACGGGGCCGACACCCCGGATGGCCGCTTTCGATTTCCCTGGGGGGTTGCCGTGGACCCGGATGGGGTCCTGTACATTGCCGACCGGGTTAACCACAAGGTCCATATCTTCGACCTCGATGGGGACTACCGGACCCAGTGGGGTGAAAGAGGCGAGGGCGACGGCGAGTTTCAATATCCTCGAGGGATCGCCGTGGGCACGGAGGCCGGCGGAGACCGGGTGATCTACGTGGCCGACGGCAACAATCACCGGATACAAGCCTTTTCCCCGGACGGGACCTTCCTGGGCAAATGGGGCGGAAATGGAGTTGATCCTGGCCGGTTCGACTTTCCCGAGGCGGTGGCCACCGACTCGGACGGCAACGTCTATGTCGCCGACATGAAAAACAGCCGGCTCCAGCGGTTTCCGCCGGATTTGAGCGGAATTCCGGATGCGGTCTGGTCCGAGCTGGGCAGTGATCCGGGGCAGGTCAACTACCCGCGTGGCATCGACGTGGCCCCCGACGGCCGGGTTTACGTCTCCGACAGCGACAACCACCGAATCCAATCCTTCGTGCCGACATCCGAAACAACCGTCAACAAGGCGGTCATCGTGGCCGGCGGCGGCCCCTACCCCGGCAATCATCTCTGGCCGGCCACCCAGGCGGCGGCTCATTTTGCCTACCGGACCCTGACCTACCAGGGGTTTGACAAATCGACGATCTTCTATTTGAACCCCGAAACCGACCTCGACCTTGACAACAACGGCGTCGCCGATGACGTGGACGGGGATGCCACCAACGCGAACCTGGAAACGGCCCTCACCCAATGGGCCGCCGACGCGGAGAACGCGGTCCTGTTTCTCACCGACCACGGCAAGGCCGGGAGCTTCCGGATGAGCGCGTCGGAAACCCTGGCCGCCGAGGACCTCGCCGTCTGGGTCGATGGCCTCGCCGAATCGATTTCCGGCCGGATCGTGGTGATTTATGACGCCTGCAATGCCGGGAGTTTTCTCCCGACCCTGGCCGGGCCGGACCGGATCATTATCACCAGCACCGACATCGACGAGGATGCATGGTTCGTCGGGCAAGGGGCGATCTCCTTTTCCGGGTTTTTCTGGACCCATGTCTTTTCCGGGCTGGACCTCGCCGAGGCCTTCGACCTTGCAAAGACATCCCTGGGCGCCGCCACCGATGGACAGCACCCCCTGATCGACGGGGACGGAGACGGAGCGGCCAATGAAAATGACGACAGGGTTGCCGCGGGAGGGGTTTACGTGGTGGGGGCCGCTTCCTATGGCGGGTCCGGTCCGCGAATCATCCGGACGGTCGGTGACCTCCAGCTCTCCGGAACCACCGAAGCGACCCTCCATCTGGTGGCGACCGACGACCGGGGCATCAGCCGGGCCTGGGCCGTGGTCCAGCCGCCGGGCTACGGAAGCGCCGACGTGGAGGACACGGTCCTCGACCTGCCGACGGTGCCGCTCCCGCCGGTGGGAGACAACCGGTTCGAGGGAACCTGGGATGGATTTAACGCGGCCGACGGCGCCTACCGGGTCACCTTCTGCGTCCGGGATGCCGACGGCAACACCGCCGTATCAGACCCGATTACCGTGGAGACGGCCGAGACGCCGCCCAGGCGAGCCCTCATCGTGGTCGGCGACGTGGATGAAAACCGTGACGCGGCCATGTCTCTGGTGTCTCAACTGGCCCGGGATGCCCTGACCCGGCAGGGGTATGCGGATGGCGAGATCCGGACCCTGGCCCCCGAGGACCCGGACCATCCGGCGGACCGGAGCACCCTCGAGGCGGAGCTGGCGAGCTGGGCCAATGGCTCGGCCCCCGAGTCTGTGGTCTATCTGGCGGGAAGCGCCGCCGACGGCTTATTCCGCCTCGCCGGATCGGATCGCCTTTCCGCCGCTGATCTGGACGTCTGGCTGGACCGGATTCCGGGGACCGTGACCGTGATCTGCGATTTTGACGGGGCCGGACGGTTTCTCCCGGCTCTTACGCCGCCGGCGGGGACGGACCGGATGGTGATGGCGGGCGCTCCGGCGGGAGAGCGGGCGACCTTTGCATCGGACGGGGCGGTTTCCTTTTCGGCGTTTTTCTGGCGGGCGGTCGCCGAGGGGTTTAGCGTGGGGCGGTCCTTTGATACCGCCGCCCGGTCCCTGTCGCTTCTGGTCGGGGACGCCGCCGGGCCGCTTCTGGATGACACGGGCGACGGGATCGGCAACGCCCGGGATGACGGCCGCCTGGCCGACGGCATGGTCCTCGGGGCGGGCATCCGGCTGACGGCGGATGCTCCTCAGGTGGGCGAAGCCGTGTCCGGCGACTCGACCCACGCGCCGGGGGTGCCGGTACCCATCACGGCGGAGAATATCAGCACCTCGGCCGAGCTTCGCCGGGTTTGGGCCGTGGTGACCCCGCCGGGTGAGGGGACCGGTATCGAGACGAATCCGCCGGACACCGTCATCTTGGACCCGGCGGATGATGGTCGGTACACGGGCGTCTGGGAGGGTGGCGCTTGGTTTGGCGATTACCGGGTTGCGATTTTCGCCGAAGACATTCAGGACAACGTCTCCTTGGCCCGGGAGACGGTCATCCGGATCGACGGTGGGGATGATGTTTACGAGCCCGACGACACCCGGTCCGAGGCCGGGATCATCGTCATCAATGCCCCCGAATTCCAGCATCACAATCTCCCGGCAGGCGATGTCGATTGGGTGTCATTTTACGGGACCGAAGGCGGTCCCTATAGCGTCGAGCTGATCGGCCACGATCTCAGCGGCGACCTCTCCGTCACGCTTTACGGGCCGGATGACGCGGCCCTGGAGGAGGCCGTCGCGTCACCGGGGGGCGATCGGGTCACCCTGACCCCGCCGGTCGGCCGGGAGGGGGTCTATCGGATCCGGGTGGCCCCCGTCGATCCGGCATCCTGGACACCGGGCGGCGGATATTTCCTGGGGGTTACGGTCGAGGTGGGGGCTTTCGCCGGCTTTGTCCGGGGTCGGGTGATCAACACGGCTACGGGGGAGCCCGTGGCCGATGCCCGGATACGCACCGCTTCCGGCGGTTCGGCCATCACTCGCCCCGATAATGGCGCCTATCTCCTCATCGATGTCCCCGGTACCGTCGATGTGAGCATAACCTGCGACGGATATCTGGTGGAGACCGCGCGGATCCAGGTGGCCGAAGGGGGCACCACCGTCGGCGACTTCTTTCTGACCCCACTGGCCCCCGTCAACCAGCTCCCGGATGCGGCCATCACCTCGCCGGCCGGCGAGGTGACGGTATCCGCCGGGGAGTCCGTCGATTTCATCGGGACCGCATCCGACGGCGATCCGCCCCTGGCTTATGCCTGGGATTTCGGCGGCGGAGCGGATGCCGTTTACTCCGTCTCCCCCGGACCGGTGACGTTCGAGACCCCCGGCACCTACACCGTCACCTTTTCCGTGACCGACGCGGACGGCGACTCAGCCGTTGACGCGGTGACCGTTGAAGTCGTCCCGGCCGATACCGAGCCAACGGTGGTCATCGAATCTCCCGCCGACGGAACCACCCTGACACCGGGCGAGGCCGCCGAGTTTCTCGGGACGGTGACCGGCGGGAACGCGCCGTTTTCCTACCGATGGGATTTCGGCGGCGGGGCACCGGATGCCGACGTCGCCGATCCCGGCTTCGTCGTCTTCGAAACGCCGGGCGTTTACGGGATCACCTTTTCCGTAACCGACACCGACGGCGACAGAGCCTCGGCATCGGTCACCCTGACGGTGGAAACCCCGACGCCCGGACCCGGACCCCATCCGGCCCCCGACGCCGCCATTGTCTCACCCGAAGCCGACGTGACCATATCCGCCGGAGATTCCCTCCGGTTCGTCGGGACGTCCACCGGTGGCGATCCGCCCCTGGCGTTTTTCTGGAATTTCGCCGGGGCCACCGCCCCGTTCGACGGCCCGGCCCCCGGCGAGGTCTTCTTCGATGATCCGGGGACCTATCCGGTTTCCCTGACCGTCACCGATGCCGACGGCG
>CAZWGY010000211.1:0-7662 GCA_964633575.1 uncultured Desulfobacteraceae bacterium | reverse complement strand
CCCCTCTCCTTTAGGGGAGGGGGCCGGGGGGAGGGGTTGGATGAGCCGGGCGAGATGAATGGCCCAAACGATGATCATGGCCCATAGTTTCGACCACCCTGAATTCTGGGCGGCTGTCAGCATCCCGCCAACGGGGAGTTGCCCCGAATCTATCAATCTCCTGAGGTTTCCAGAACCTCGGAGGTCTAGTCGCACCGGCGTACAGCGATTTCAGGTGTGGCGAAACCACCATTTGGGGTTGCCCCTGCGATCCGGGCCGGCTCAAACGATGATCATGCCCTCATCACAATCTCACCGTCGATAATGTCCATCCGTCTGATCTGAGACCGGATCTCGGCGCCGATGTGGAAAATCTTTTCACCATCGATTCACGTCGGATGATGAAGCATTAAAACGAAAAGTTCACGCCGCCGGTTAGGATGACGCCCGGGGCGATGGTGTCCGGCTGGCCTTGCCGCTTCGATATGGCGTATTCTTCGTCGAAGATGTTTTCCGCGTTGACGTACACGGTGAAACGGTCCATGAAGGTGCGGGAAGCCGATAGATCGACGGTCCAGTAATCACTGGTTTTGAGGTCGTTTTCGTTATCGAAAAAAATGTCCGCGTAATAGTTTCCGAATAAAGAGACGTTAATAATATCGGGATGTTGATATTGGATTCCGATATGAGCGCCATGACGGGGGTCGTTGGGCAGATAGTTGCCCTCAAGGTCGGCGTTATTGTCGTCTTCGGCTACCTTCGAGACGTTGTAGGTGTAGTTCGCGAAAAGGTTCAGATCGTTGATGGGCCACCATTGCGTTTCCATTTCAATACCGTAAACATCCACTTCGCTGATGTTGTCTAAAACATATTCGAATCGGGTCTTGCCGCCGGCGAATGTGCCGGTTCCGATCAGCCGGTCTCCGATGTAGTCTTTGGCAAACGATTGATAGAAGGTCGCTTTGGCCCAGAGGTTGTCGGTCAGGAAGCGTTCCGCGCCCAGGTCGTAGGTCCAGATCTCTTCGGGCGCCAAACCCGGGCCGGCTTCACGGTAATAGGTGCCCCCGCCCCGAACATGAACCTTATAAAGCTCGAACAGGCTCGGTGCGCGAAACCCTTTGCCGCCGGAAGCCCGGATGGTGGTTTTGTCGTCGGGGTGGTAAGCCACGCCGAGTTTGGGAGAAAAGCTCCCCTCCGTGTCGCTGCCGTATTCATTGTTGTAAGCGGGTTTTCCGGCGCTGCCCGCCGAGTCCCAGTTGGCGCCGTCGAAGGTTTTAATCCAGTCGTACCGGGCGCCCAGGTTGACGATCAGGTTGTTATCCTGGAAATGAAAGTCCATATTGGCGAATGGGGAGATGGATCGTTGCTTCCCTTCGGCGCCTTCCCTTCTGGAGCTGCCGACGTACCGGTTGTCATAATCCCAGGAAGCCTGTTTGAACGCGGAACCCAGCGTCAATGTGGTTCGGGAACCGAAAGCCATCGTTGCCTGCAAATCCGCCCCCCATGTGTCGGATGGCATGTCTTCCGCCCGCAATAAAGAGGCGAAATCATCTTTGGCCGTATCCTGGAACGCGGTTTTGTCCGCCCGGTTCAGATAGACCAGACCTTTCAGATCCACGGCGCCGCCCTTGTGAGAATAATTGAGCCAATACTGATCCAACTGGAGTTCATCGTAAAAGAATTTTCGCCCTTTTCCGGTTTCATGATCGTAATACAGCGCCGCAAAAGAAAGATCGGAAGCGGGGCTCAAGTCATAGGTCGCTTTCCCGAAGACCTTTCCAACATCCCGGTGACGTTCGATATTGTAGGCTTCCGGCTGATCGGTCATATAAAACCCGTCGCTTTCCTCGCATCCGCCGGATGCCATAAATCCCAGATCGCCGATCTTCTGACTGTGGAAAACCGCGCCGCCATAAGTGTCGGCGTTTCCGATTTCGCCCCGGACGGAGGTCCGCCGGTCGGCTTTCGGCTTTTTGGTGATGATGTGGATCACCCCGCCGAGCCCTTCGGAACCGTAAAGGGCCGATGTCGCCCCGCGGACGATTTCAATGCGCGCGATGGTTTCTTTGGGGATGTGCCCCCAGGCCACCCATGCGATGGCGTTATTGAAATTGTCGTTTTGCGGTACGCCGTCCACCAGCAGGAGGACCCGGTTTTTCCCAACGCCGCGCATGATGAGCGGGCTGACGATGCCGTTGGTCTGAAGACTGTAATGCCTGAAATTGTAAATCCCCGCCACGCCGCGGACAATGTCTTCGACCCGGCTGAAGGGCGAGGCCATGATCTCTTCTTCGCTCAGCACCATCACATCCTGGGACACGTCCCAGGGGGAAACTTCAGAACGCGTCGCGGAAATCACCACGGCATCTAATTTTTGGGTTGTCCGGGCTTGATCTTCGCCAGGGGATCCGAACGGGTATCCCAAGACCGCCGCCGCAAGTAAGAAACAGGTCAGTTTCCAACGCCTCATTCCTTGTCCCCTTTCATATCCCGTAATCCCAGAATGACAAGCGGGTCGGAACCCGGACGGACCAATTCCCGGGGTTGGGCGATGCCGGAAATGTCGGTCAGGTTAAACGTCGGTTCTCCGTTGAACGGGATCTCCGAGATGAATCGCTCCGGATGATCCAATTGCCCAAGGCACCATAAATTCATCTTCAACCGACTTTCCCACCAGTTCCAAGCGGTCTTTTCCCCCCAGTTGTTGGCCGCCCTAACCTCGGTGAAATCAAAGCTCAGGATGGTGCCTTCTCCCTCTGGCGCGCCCGCGTCGCCGTTCCAGCGAAAAAACACGCCGGCGATGTTTTGGGCTCCATCTTTGAGCATGGCCTTGTCCTCGGCGGTGAGGTAAAACACGCCGTAGCCGCGTTTGCCGGGGGTGGCGTTGAGCAGCGTGATCAGGGCGTCATCCTTGCAATAGGGCGGAATGGAAAGGACAAAGTAGCTGCCGTATTCATCGGTGAGGGGAAAGTGTTTTTTCAGATATCGGACCAAAAAATAGCCGCTGGTGACCCCGGGGCAATAGTGGTCATGGTATTGAACCGAGCGGATCAGATCGTACGGCGCGTTTTCCAACAGCAGGTTGGATAGGCCGATGATTCGGAATTCGTTGCCGTTAAAGGCGTTGTCGGTAAAAAGCGTCTTATGAGCGGTTTCCGGATCGGCGAACAGGTTGTCCGCCTTCACGTTTCGAAGACTCCGGATGGCGAACAGCTCGCCCCGGATTGAAAAATCCGTGAAGTCCAGGGCATCGGGATCGATTTCGGAATAGACGCCGTTGCCGTTTTCTTTGTCCATCATGAAAAACCAGAGCGGATCGCCGGCGGCGGCATGAATGCTCAAAAGGGTCCTCTTTCCTTCCGACACATGAGCGTTTTCCCGCAGTCCATCAAGACATGCCTCGGTGGAACGGTCTTTTGCCGCCGCGTATCCCGCGTTGGTCAAAACGACCAGTTCCGGAGCCTTGTTGTTCCGATTGGCGGCCGGGTTCAGCAGGTTGATGGACCGCTCCACCGCCTGATGGGACACGGAGATCCACAAATCGTAATCGCTCCGGTGCGTTTCGGCCGCCATGGCCCCGCTGACGGACCATGGACATGCCAGAAGACATGCCATCATCAGGCCGAGAAACGCCGGCCAACCGGAAATCGAAGCGCGAAAGCGTCTGTTCATTGTTCATTCCTCCATTCGGGTTGATTTGCCCCGTGTTCGGGTTAAACGGAATTTCCTTGCAATTGGCTCATCAGAGGTCGGTTTCCGGAGACTCCGCCTCGAGCTCCCGATGAATCCGGACCATCCATTCCGGGACGGTGGACTCGTCCGCTCCGTGATAGCCGTGGACGTAAGGCTTGATGTCGATGATCGGGCTGCCGTCCACCGCTTCGAGCCCCCGGACCCGGAGCACATTGCCCTTTCGTTCCACAAGGGGAACCACCGAGACCAGTGTCGGATTGGGCCGGGCCGGGCTGCATGTGGCGAAAACGCCGCGCTCGGGCAGGTCCCGCCGGCCCATGGGGTGGACCCGACGGAGCCCGCGCCGCTCCGGCGGGATGAGATGCGGCCAGTAGATTACCATGACATGGGAAAAGTCCTCGATGCCTTCCAGTGCCTCGATCAGCCAGGGACCGATAACCAGTTCGGCCACCGTCTCCTTGACCCGCTTGTGATAGTCACGGACCTCCGCCATCCGTTTTTGAAGAGTGAGGCCGTCGTCGTTGGCGGCCAGCATGGGCGTCTGGATCGGGCTTCTCACAATGCCCACGGGGCGGATGGAAAGGGTCATGCCATCCGGCTCTATCTGAGTCATCTGAATCTCCTTAAAACCGGATTTCAGCGCCGATGTGAAAGGTTTGCTCGGGCTGGGGAAAGCCGAATTCCTCCTCGTACTCCTCGTCAAAGAGATTTTCCACCCCGGCGGTCAGAAACCCCTCGCCGGCGCCCTTCCAGATTGGATATTTCACCAGGACGTCAACCGTCATGAAATCGTCGAGGGGCTGGAGAGTCACGTTCTTGCCCACTGGCGTCCCGTCCGGGGCGTCCGCTCCGGCGAACGGCGCGCCGCCGGGAGTGCCCAGGTAGGGGACTTCCCGGTCATCAACCCACCTCAGAGTGAGTTTCGCCAGGGCGCCGTCGTTCCGATGCCATTTCACCCCAAGGTTCCATTTCCATTCCGGCAGTTCGGAGAGCTCGTCGGTCAGGTCGTTGCTGCTGTCGAGGACATCTCCCGTCTTCCGGGACTCCTGCCAGGTAAGATTGGCGAACCCGAAGAAGTCCTCGTAAATCCGACCCTCCAGATCGATCTCCAGGCCGTCGATTTCGACTTCGTCGATGTTATAGACCACCCGGCTCGGGGCATAGCCGAATATCCAGCGGATGTAATCATCCACTTCATAGTGATAAACGTTCAGGCCGACGCTGATACCGGGAAGTCCCGTGTAGGTCGCTCCGGCTTCGTACTCGAGAGCGTCTTCGTAAGTCAGATCCCCGCGGATGACCTCGCTGCCGGGGTCCACCTCGGGCCGGTAGCCGCCGTAGTACCAGTAAAAAGCCGGGTTGTCGGGAAACCGGGTGGCCCGGGCAAACCGGCCATGAAAGGACAGGTCGGATACGGGGCTGAAGACGGCGCCGAGCTTGGGCAAGAGGGCCGACTCGTCGAAGTCCGCCGTGATGGACTCGAACCCGGCCGGCTTGCCGTTCTGATAACCGGTCACCTGGTCCACCTGGCGGTCGCCGGTGTAATCTTCATAGCGGAGGCCGAGATAGACCTCCACCGTATCGGAAATCATCCACTGGTCGTCGATGTAGGCTCCCTGCCACCGGGTCCCGTCCGACTCGTCGGACCCGTCCGTGGGCGGCTTTCCGAAATAGTTATCCCGGATGAAACTGTAATCCGTGCCGTCGTATCCCTGGTAGTTTCCGTCCCCGCCGAAACCGATAACATGATCGCCAAGGGGTTTTTGGAAGCGGGCCACCCAGCCCCAGGACCGGTCCGGAGTGGACTCCCGCTGGAGCACGAGATCGCCGGTTTCATCCGAGTAGATAAAGTCCTCCCGGTCCTCGTTGTTAAGGTAGACCTGAAAATCGGTTTCTATCCCCATAAGACTGGATCTCAGCCCCAGGTCCAGCTCATACCGGGACTTGGTGTAATGGCTGCCGTCGCCGTGCCGGTCGGTCCCGGGAAATTTAATCCCCGGCCCGATGAGATAGGAGCCCACGCTTTCGGGATAATCGTTGTCGAATCCCGCGGCCCCCTGGAGGTTGGCCACCGGCATCTCGAAGTCCCCGTCGGTGTAACGAAAGCCGGCGTAAACTTCGGATGCCTCACCGAAAAGCCAGGATACCCGGGTGCCGACATGGGTCCGCTCCGCCCCGCTGTTTCTCAAATTGCCGTCGGTTTCATCATAGGCGGCCGTCAGCCGAAGGCCCAGGTTTGAGACGGACCCGGCGCCGGAAGCTCCGAAGGAAAAGGTGTCGTAGCGCTTGTATCCGGTCCGGGCGCTGAAGGTGGGGGCGTCCGGGATCGGCCCGGGGATCATCTCGATGGTGCCGCCCAGGGTGTTGCCGTACCTGGCGCTGAAGGCGCCCTTGCCCACCGTTACCGACTCCCAGTTGTCCACCGCCACGCTGCTCCAGTCAACAAACTGGCCGCCCATGACCCCGGTGCCGTTTAAGGGCCGGCCGTCCAGGAGGATCAGGGAGCGGCGTTCGTCAAACCCCCGGATTTTCACCTGGCTGTTTTTGGGAGTCAGAATGCCCCGGCTCTGGATGTCCAGCCCGGGGCTCCCTTCCAGGACGTCCGGAATCGTCGAAATCACCGGCTCCTGAGCATCGGAGATCTCGACCGTCGTCCGGCTTTGCTCCGGCGACACCGGGGTCGGAGCCTCGACCGTGATGGTATCGAGTTGATGTGATGTCTGGGCACCGACTGACGCCGCCGTTGCGAGCCCGATGATCAGCGGCAATACCATCGCGTGACGGATTGGTTTCATGCGCCTCCTCCCGTTGGCTTTGAAATCTGGATTGAAAAACGGCGGGTCACTTTAAAAACCCAGGCATTCCCCCGATGGGGCCGTAGTCCCGGGCCATGTCCGCGTAAACCGGGCGGCCGAGCAGCTCCGTGTATATCTCGTCGGCTTTTTTCTCGGGATCGACATCGGCAAACCGGTCCGGGTAGAGGATCTTGCCGACGGCGTAAGCGTCGGCCAGGGCCGTGCCGATGTTGGTGGTGTAGAAGTTGAACGGCAGCAGGGTGTAAACTCGACCGGTCTGAAAGGCCGTCAGAGCCCGGTAATAGTCCGGCTTTTTCCGGAAATCCCCGGCCACCAGAGCCAGGCCGCCGCCGTCGATAAAGATCACCTCGGGGTCGATCTTCAAGAGCATTTCCTTGTCCATGAAAACATGGCTCCCGATCCCGGCCTCCACCGTGTCGGCCAGGTTGACCGCGTTGATCCCGTCGAGCGGAATATAATTCTGCTCGGTGCTCTCGATGCCCTGGGCCCCTCGATGGCCGATCCCGCCCACAAAGGCCCGGGCCGGCGTCGGGACGTTCCGGGTCCGGATCATGAGATCGTCTCGCAACCGGGAGATGTAATCCACCACAGCTTCGGCCCGGTCCGATTGCCCGAGGACCGTTCCGGCGATCCGCAAGGAGTCGTAAACCGCTTCGTCAAAGGTGGCAAACTCACCGTAGGTGAGCCCCACCATCGGGATCGACAGGGTTTTTTGCACATCCTCGGCCAGCGCCGGGTCCATGTAGGTGACGAAGATCACGTCGGGCCGGGCTCGCAGGAGGGCCTCCAGGGCCGGCTTTTTGTTGATGGCCGCCGGCCCGCCCGGCCCGCAGGAGGGCAGGTCGTGGAGCTCGGGACGGGCAATCCAGTAGGGCCGCCCGGTCGGGTTCATCTTCTCCATCGACTCGACGGCGACCACCCGGTCGGTGACCTCCAGATAGACGATCAGCCGCAGGGCCCCCGGCCCGAGGCAGACGATCCGCTCCGGATGGGCCGGGACCGTAACCTTCCGGCCGCCCATGTCGGTAATGGTCCGGGAATCAGCCGCGACTCCGTGGGTTGCCCAAACCATAGCCAGCAGGATCAGGACAATTCGAACGAATTTCATAAAGCTCTCCTTTGAAAGTGCTGAGTCCTCATCACTCAGTCCTCAGTCCTCATCACTCATCACTCA
>CAZWGY010000210.1:1587-7676 GCA_964633575.1 uncultured Desulfobacteraceae bacterium | reverse complement strand
GGCATTGATGGTGTTGATCCGCTTGAGCGACAACTCGATGTATTCGCCCCAGGTCATGGACATCTCGGAACGACGGTCGGCGATCTCCCGATGGACCGCATCGACCACGCCCGCTTCCGTGGTCAGGTCCTTGCCGTCAAATTCGCTTTGAACCACACAGGAGATGAAAAACGGGTCGGACATGCAGAGGCGGTTGATCTGGGCCGCGGTTTCGTTTGAGATCGGCTCTTCGTAATGGGCCGCGTATCGGTAAACGGCCTCAAGCCCGGCTTCCGGCTGAAGATACGGGTTCATGAAAAACCGCTTTAACCGTCCAGCTTCGAGGTAGGTGTCGATGATGTTGATCAGCCATCCGACATAAGACCCCGTAACGAGCACCGGAGCAAGCTTGGATTCGGAAAGATCGTGCCAGGTGCCTGGGATGGTAGGGTCGGCGTGCTGGTGGTGCTCATCCATGAAAATATATTCGCCGGTGTTCTGGAATTCATCGACCATGACCAGAAAATATATCCCGGACACTCCCGCATGACGATGCGGCGCCGCGCTCACGGTTTCCCATAACAAATCGAAACTTCCTTGTTCCCGATACTGGCGGATTGAGTCGACATCCTTTACAAAGGAGTGGACCGCATTGTCGAGACCATAGGTTTTGATTTCTTCCAGAGAAAGCGGCTCTCGCACCATTAATTCATCTCGCTCCCGAAAAGAAATGTATTGAGACGCGAATGTCCGATAAAAATGCTCAGCAAAATCCGGCAGCCAGATCCGTTTTTCCGAAATATTGATGTAAAACGGGATCACCGGCCCGTTATCGCTCCACAACTGGTTGAACAAACGCTGTAAAAAGGCCGTCTTTCCACTTTTCCGCCGGGCCAGAATGGCCCTGGATTTGGAAAGCTGTTTGGGAATCCGCGAAATCCACTTGTTGAAGGTGGCAAATTCCTTTTCACGGCCCACCAGGAGGTCGGGATTCCCGATGGATTCAGGCAGTGGGTATGGCATGGTTTATCGCTCCGGAAAGAATTTCGATTCCTCTGGTCACCGCAATCTCCCTCGGACCATACTTGCAGGGTATATCAAGCGTCCCCGGTTGTCCAGACCGCCCGCCCCATCGATCCCGAGACTTCCGGTTGAAAATCGCCATCACTGTGGTATGCTTTCGATGGAATTGACGGCCATTCGTTCGGCCATCCTTATGCCCGGCGAGTCCGGACCAAAACGACCCGACAGCCGGCCCTTAAGCAGACGAGACCACGTCCATGTATAAGCAGTTTTTCGGATTCAAGGAGCGGCCCTTTCAACTGGTGCCCAACCCCGCCTATCTCTTTTTGAGCAAGACCCATGAAGAGGCCCTGGCCCACCTCAGCTATGCCGTCAGCCAGGGGGAAGGCTTCGTGGAGATCACCGGCGAGGTGGGCACCGGCAAGACCACCCTCTGCCGCGTCTTTCTCGAAAACCTCGGCCCGGACACCGAAGCGGCTTACATCTTCAACCCGAAGCTCGACCCGATCCAGCTTTTAAAGGCCATCAACGACGAGTTCGGGATCGATTCCTCCGGCGAGACCAGCAAGGACCTCATCGACGTCCTCAACTACTTTCTGATGGAGAAGAAGGCCGAGGGCAAGCGGGTCATCATCCTCATTGACGAGGCCCAGAATCTCGACCGGGAGATCCTGGAGCAGCTCCGGCTCCTGTCGAACCTGGAGACCACCACATCAAAGCTCCTTCAGATCATCCTGGTGGGCCAGCCGGAGCTGGGCCAGATGCTCGACGCCCACGACCTCCGGCAGCTCGCCCAGCGGATCACCCTGAGCTGTCACCTGGCGCCCATGACCTTTGCCGAGACCCGGGCCTACATCCAGCATCGGCTCCAGCTCGCCTCCCGGAAGCCGGGGACCCGGTTCACCTGGGCCGCCTGCTACGCCATCCACCAGTACGCCGGGGGCGTGCCCCGGCTCATCAACATCGTCTGCGACCGGGCACTCCTTACCGCCTTCGGGCTAGGCCGGCGACGGATCACCGGCGCCATCGCCAACGCCGCCATCCGGGAGCTGGCCGGTCGAGGGGATCGGCGGCGGTACGCCCCCCACGCCGGCCGGAAGCCGCTGGCGGTCCTCGTGGTTCTGGCGGCAGTCCTGGCGATCCTGATTTTCCGGCCGCCTTCCCTCTGGACCGGTCCAGATCAACCCGTCCCGAGGCCGGCCGCCCCGCCGGCATCCCTGACCCCGGCCGAGGCCGAGGCCCCCGAGGACACGGCCGAAGCCCCGCCCCGTGAGGACCAGATCGTCACCGCCGAGAGGGCGGAGGCCCCGGCGGCCGACCCCCCGACCGAAGCGGTCGAGCCCGCCCCGGCGACCGACGACGCCTTTGATCAGCCGGTCCGGAAGCTGGAGGACTACCTCACCCAGACCGACGGCCGGACCTCGCGGTTTGCCGCCCTGGCCGCGGTCGTCTCCCAGTGGGAAGAAATCCCCCGGATGAGCGACGCCCTCGCCGACGTGGAAGCCCCCGAGCCCTTTTTCCGCCTGGGAGCCAAGCAGAACGGGCTGTCCCTCTACCGGATCGAGGGGGACATGGGGCTCATCCGGCGGCTTGACCTCCCGACCATCCTGGAGATGTACGCCTCGGTGGGGCCTTCCCCGGCCTACGTCACCCTGTCGGGCATCACCGACGGCCGGATGATCTTCACGGCCGGGGACGGCGGCCCGCCCATCGAAGCCGAGCCCCATGAGGTGGAATCCTACTGGACCGGGCTGGCCTTTGTCCCCTGGCGGAACTTTTTCAACTTCACCGGCACCATCCCCCGGGAGGCTTCCGAGGAGACCATCGTGGCTCTGAAAATCCTGCTCGGAGAGATCGGCTACCCGAATATCGGGATCTCCCCCGAGTACACCGACGCGGCCCGGCGGGCGGTGGAGGAGATCCAGGCTGAAAACGGGGTCCGGGTGGACGGGCTCGTGGGCCCGGTCACCACCATCATCCTTTACAACCAGCTCGACCGGCTCGACATCCCCCATCTGACCAACTGGCCCGAGCTGATGTCCCCGGCGGAGTCCTCGCCATGAGCGCCATCCTCAAGGCCCTGAAAAAGCTCGAAGCCACCACCGGTCAACCGGGATCTCCCCCACTTCCCGGCCCGGTGGACCCTCGAACCGTGTTTCGCCGGGAACCCCGGCGCTCCGCGGGGCTCGGCCGAGCCGCCGTCGCGGTCGGAGTCGGGCTGATCCTGGCCGGCGGGATCTGGATCTATTTCCAACAAGAGCAAGACTCACCGACCGACGCTCCCGTTGCTCAAACCCCGGTGGCCAGCCGGTCCGACCGAACACCGGCCAAACCGGCGCCGATGAAGCCGGTCCGGACGCCGGATGTTGCACCCAGTCAACCGGAGCCGATTCATCGCCGCCCGGCGCCCTTATCGAGCCGCCCCCAACCCCCGGAGACCGTTCGAAACCCTGTCCGGCCCGAGGCAACGCCGACGCTCCCGAGACCCGAGCGGCCGATCCGACGGGCGGTCGCCGGCGCGGTCCAGCCGGAGGCGCCCGACCCGCCACGGGCATTTCCGCCGCCCCGGCCGGCCCCGGCCGTGGGTGGAGTTGAAAGCCGCTCCCAGGCCCCGGCCAAAACGGTCGCCGCCCGGCCATCCCCGGAACCGGTCGCTGAAGCGCCCCCGCCGGCCGAGCCCGAAGAGTTTTTGGAGCCCCGTCCTGATCCCCAACCCGAAACCAATCCGTCACCGTCGGCCCCCCGGCGGGTGGACGATCGGATCCACATTCAGGCTCTGGTCTGGGCGGAAACGCCGGCGGACCGGATGGCCATGATCAACGGGACCATTCTCCGGATCGGCGGCTCCGTGGATGAAGTGACGGTGGTCGATATCGGAGACGATTACCTGATTTTAAAGGACAACAACACGAGGTGGCGGCAGCCGTTCCAGCTCAAATAAACCCCCATCCGCCGCCACCGGATCGAATGACAAGGATATGACCAAGCTATTGACCGACACCGCCATCCAGCCGAACCTGAGCCTGGCCGTCCTCATCGACGCCGACAACACCCAGCCGTCCATCGTCGAGGGGCTCATGGCCGAAATCGCCCGATACGGGACCGCCGGCGTCAAGCGGATCTACGGCGACTGGACCAACCCCCGGTTGCGGGGGTGGAAGGAGGTCCTCCTGGAATGGGCCATCCAGCCCATCCAGCAATTCGCCTACACGACCGGCAAGAACGCCACCGACAGCGCCATGATCATCGACGCCATGGACCTGCTCTACACCGAAAAGCTCCAGGGGTTCTGCATCGTCTCCAGCGACAGCGACTTCACCCGTCTGGCATCCCGGCTCCGGGAGGCCGGCCTGACGGTTTTCGGGTTCGGGGAGCAGAAAACCCCCCGGCCCTTTGTGGCGGCCTGCGACAAGTTCATCTACACCGAAATCCTGAGAAAAGACGAAAAAGCAACGGCCCAGCCCCCTCTGAGCGTCGATCGGCTCCAGGCGGAACGCCGCCTGATCAACCTGATCCGGTCGGCGGTGGAGGACGCCGCCGACGAGTGCAGTTGGGCCTACCTCGGCAACGTCGGGAAAAATCTGATGAAAAAATCGCCCGAGTTCGACCCCCGGAACTACGGCTACATCAAGCTCGGGGAGCTGATCCGGGCCACCGACCTCTTCGAAATCGACGAGCGGCGCGTGGACAACGCCCCCGGCACGGCCATCTACATCCGGTACAAGGACCGGGACCACTGCGCCTCGCCGGGGGAGTCGGCATAACCCCTCGGGGCCATCCGAAAAGGAGTACCATGGCAGCAACCAGCAAACGAGAAGTTCCCATCAACGAGGTAAGCCAGCAGCTCGTCAATTACTCGATGGAGCGGGAAGACTTGAAGCAGCTCGCCCAGCACGTCCCGGAGGGCTCCAGGATCAGCGCCGTGACCATGGAATACGAGATCCAGATCCTGAAAATCGTCAGCGTGGGCTGGGGGATATCCTATTTCATGCCCCAGGCGGACCGGAAAACCGAGCTGGCCGAGTCTTACTGGAACGGCATCCGCGAGCTGTCCGGCGGCATCTCCACCATGACCTCGGCGGCGGTGGGCAAGGAGATCGACTACTTCGACATCCTCAAGCAGCGGCTCGACATCTACGTCAAGGCCCTTCAGGTTTACTCGGACGTCCAGGACCCCGGCCCGGTGATCGGTCACACCTTCGCCAAAATCTGCGGCGACGAAGAGGACATGTACGTGATGATCTCGGGCAAGCATGTCTTTCATCTGACCCTGCTGGGCATCAAGGAATACCTGGAGTCCATCGAGATCGTCTGAGGCCCGGCCCGGCCGGGTCGAGCCGGACATTCCAACGAGAGGAGAGCCACCATGTCCAAGCGGGACCTGCGGATTCCGGATTTAGGCGAAGCGACCGAAAACGAGTCTCCGGCCGATGCGGCCGTCATCTATGCCCGGGGCCTGGCCATAGACGCGCTCCAGTGGTACGCCGGAGAGAAAAAGCGGAAACAGTGGCTGGCCAAGCTGCTCCGGGCTCTGGCCATCCTGGCCATGGCCCTCGCCGGGATCATCCCCATTCTGACGGAAATCTACAAGGACGCCCAGGGCGCCCCGCTTATCTCCCCGGCCTGGGCCAGCGTCTCCCTGGCCGTGGCCGGAACCCTGGTCCTCTTTGACCGGTTCTTCGGGCTGTCCACCGGCTGGCTCCGGTTCATCGACGCCATGATGCAAATCCGTCGGGAAATTACCGCGTTCGACCTGGACATTGCCGCCTTCAAGGCCGACCGGCCGGCCGACGGATCCGACCCGGCGGCCGTGGACACGGTTTTCAAGCGCTGCCGGAAACTCGTCGATCAGGTCAACGCCGTGATCATCGATGAGACCGGCGAGTGGAACCGGGAGTTCCGGGACGCTCTCAAGCATCTGGACGAGAAGATGAAAAAGCGGGAGCCGACGCCCTCGCCCAACGACGGTGCGTCGCCATGAAACCCGCCGGCCGGGATCAACCGGTGCCCTCCGGCGGCGTGGCGGTCCTCGGGGTTCCCTTTGACGCCAACAGCTCCTTTCTTCGCGGCCCGGCCCTGGCCCCGGC
>CAZWGY010000210.1:0-1487 GCA_964633575.1 uncultured Desulfobacteraceae bacterium | reverse complement strand
CTCTACCTCTCGCTGGACCTCGACGTCCTCGACCCGGCTTTCGCGCCCGGGGTTTCGCACCATGAGCCCGGCGGAATGACCACTCGGGAGGTCCTCGGGGTCCTGAGCCAGCTTCCCGTTCCGCTCATCGGGGCCGATCTGGTGGAATTCAACCCCCTCCGGGACCCAACCGGCATCACCGCCGCGCTGGCGGCCAAGCTCTTCAAGGAGATCCTGGGCCGGCTCCTCGCCGGTCCGCCCTCCGACCCGTAAGCCGAGGCGGCCGTCGGACGCCGCCCCATCCTCAACCCCCTTGTCATCCAACAGGAGGTACCCATGAAACGACCGCGATCCCTTCAACTCACCGTGATGTTTTTTATCGGCATCGCCCTGATCGTCCGGGCTCCGATTTCCGGTGCGGCGGATGAAACCACCTCCCCTTCCTGGACGCCGCCGGACGGCTTTGTTCTCAAAGTGGGCTACTTCGAGTTTCCGGGGCTGACCCACACCGACGAGAACGGCAAAGCCGCCGGATTCGTCAACGAGATCACCGAAAAGACCCTGACCCACGCCGGTATCCCCTACGAGATCGAAAGCTTCCCGGCGGCCCGGTTTTATGATGGGCTGTCCGCCGGAAGGATCCACCTCTTTAACGGCCTGAGCAGCATCCCCGCCGTCCGGGAATCGACGATCTCCAGCGATATCGAGCTGTTTCCCATCGAGATGCGGGTCTATTGGGTCGGCGACAAGCCGCCGGTCCAGAAGAAGGAGGACCTCGTCGGCCGCTCGGTCATCCTTGTCCGGGGGTTCACCTACAAGGACTGGGGCGAATGGATCCGAAACCCGGATAACGGCGTCCAATTCACCGACACCAACACCCACGACTCCGCCTTCAAAATGCTCCGACGGGGCCGGGCCGACTATCTCCTCAACTACAAGTACATCGACTCCGAGGTCATGGGCCGAATCGGCGAAATCCCCGACCTCAACATCCACAATCTCTTTCGCTGGTCCTGTTATTTCAACGTCCACAAGGATGTCCCGGACGCGCCCGGCTTCCTCAAGACTTTGGAGAATAGCTACCAGGAACTGATCGCGGCGGGGGAATTGAACGCCTACGATTGATCGTTGATTATCGGAGCGTGGGGCTGCTTTTTTAGAGCCCGCCGGACTCCCTAGCCCAGGGGCTCAGTGTTGAGATCGGCGGGATGGGTCCTTATGCCGATCGACCGTGGTGAACCGGATAATCTGGCTCACGCTCCACGTCACAGCGCCGGACTACTTCGACCGGCCGCCGGACATGAAGGAAAGCCTGAAAAACTCGACGCCCCAGGGGACCGGCCCGCCCGCTGGCTTCTGGCGCAATTTCGACAACGGATGCCACTCCGTGATCCGGACAGCCTTTATAAACGGCGCTTTCAAGCGGGTTTTAAAGCAGATGCTCATGACCTTTATAGTCGGTAGAGCCGGACGAATAGCCGCCCGGCTCGGGGAGCGGGCCGTCTGCC
>CAZWGY010000209.1:0-7716 GCA_964633575.1 uncultured Desulfobacteraceae bacterium | reverse complement strand
TATCACCGGATCAGCCATCCTTCAGCTCCCATTCGGTGTTCCGAAGGTTTCTGACCCATGCGTTGCTGTCCCGCATGTCCTCACGGTCACGCCACATTCCGATGAATGGTTCATCGGAAAAATCGGATTTCCCGTCATCCCCCATGCCTGAGTACCGTGTCTTCAAAAAGTCTATGAAGTCGATAACCTGCCGCTGGGCTTCGGAGGACAGGGCAGCAAATTCATCTGAAATGTTTTTCTGTATCATGGCACAATTCTCTCTTTTAAAAGGACACAATGCCGAGTTGACCGGCGGCTTTTTCCGCATCCGCCATCCTTGTCCATTGGTTTCGTGATCTTACGGACCAACGTACCAGCGGTGGTGTGGGAGGGGGGAGCCGTGAAGCTTCACCCTATCGCCATGATAACGGCCGTGCTCAACCGGGCGTCGAGGTCCGCCGGCCGGGCGCGGCCATCTCGATGACCGCGCCCGGCGCCTGAAAGCAGTTTGTTCATCCAATTCAATCGGAGGGCGGCCGGAGGCCGCTCGGGACGTCAGGCATTGGCGGCGGCCGCTGTCGCTTCACCGGTGGATTCCGATGCCCGCTGTCGGGCCACGTCGGCGATTTCCGGGAGGGTCCGGCGCATCTGTCGGAGCGCCTGTCGAATCCGGTGCTCGTTTTCCACCAGCGCCAGGCGGAGATAACCTTCGCCCTCCTCGCCAAAGCCTATTCCCGGCGCCACCGCCACGTTCCCCCGCCGCATCAGCTCGATGGCGAAGTCCATGGAGCCCATGGAGTAAAACGGTTCCGGCATCCGGACCCAGGCGAACATCCCGGCCCGGGGCCGTTCCACCGGCCATCCCATCCGTTCCAGCCCGTCACAGAGGATGTCCCGTCGGACCCGGTATCGTTCCACCTGGGCGTTGATTTCGTCGTCGCAGTGGCGGAGAGCCATGATCCCGGCGATCTGAATGGCCGAGAAGATTCCGTAGTCGTAGTAGCCTTTGATCTTGGCCAGGCCGCCGATGATTTTCCGGTTGCCCACGCAATAGCCCAACCGCCATCCGGCCATATTGTAGGATTTGGAAAAGGAGCCGAATTCCACGGCCAGGTCCCGGGCCCCGGGGACCTGAAGGATGCTCGGGGCGGTGTATCCGTCAAAGGTGATCAGGGAGTAGGCGAAATCCTGGATGATCATGAGCGAGTAGCGCCGGGCGAGGGCCACGATCTCTTCGAAGAGCGGAATCGTGGCCACGGCCGCCGTGGGATTGTGCGGGTAGTTCAGGATCAGGACCTTGGGGCGGGGGTAAACGTTTTCGCAGACCCGGGCCAGCCGGTCGGGGAAGCTGTCGGGACCTTCCAGCGGCACCCGGATGACGCTCCCGCCGGCGATCACCGAGGCGTAGATGTGGATGGGGAAGGCCGGAGACGGGACCAGAACGGTGTCCCCCGGGCCGATCAGCGCCAGGGCCAGGTGGGAGAGTCCCTCTTTGGAACCGATGGTGCAGATCACCTCGGCATCGCCGTCCAGGTGGACGTTGTAGAGCCTCTCGTAGCTCACGGCGATCTCCCGCCGGAGGTTTTTCAAGCCGTCGGAGACGGGATACCGATGGGTCTTGGGGTCCTGGGCCACCTCGCAGAGCTTGTCGATCACCGGGGCCGGCGCCGGGTCCACCGGGTTGCCCATGCCCAGGTCGATCACGTCGGCGCCCGCCCAGCGCTTTTCCATTCGCATTTTGTTGATCATTCCGAACAGATAGGGCGGAAGCTGGTCCATTCGGCCGGCAAAACGGATGATGGGGTTTTCAGTCATGAGCACACTCCTTTGAGGACTCCGCCGCCAACAAAAACGCCCCGGGCCGATGCTTCAACCCGGGGCGTCGAAAACGCGGCGCCCGGGCCAAAACATCTCGGCCCGTGGCGCGTGATCGCGGTAGAATCAGATGGGGGTTTCTATCCGCCGCCGACCGCCGCCAGGGCCAAAAAGGCCGCCGCGGCCGCGGCATGATTCAATCTGCCAATCATCTTGTAAAATGATCCTTTCAGTTTCGTCCGACTTTCCGTTAATCTCTACATAAATTATCGCAAGCCGTGAGCCCCTGTCAACGGGAAATCTCGGCATCCGAGCAATCCCGATTTTTGCCGGTTGACCTTTTCCGTCGCGGCGGTTTAAGGTTTTTCGGGCCTTGATCATCATTTCGGCCACACGGCGCAGAGACCTAACCCCCCTAGCCCCCTGCCCTAAAGGGAAGAGGGGAGTGATTATGCAATGTTTTCAGCCGGATCAGACAATTGATGCCACCCCCTCTCCTTTAGGGGAAAGGGCGGGGGGTGGGGTTTAATGAGCCGAGTGACTCAAACGGCCCAAACGATGATCATGGTCGCTTTTTCGGCTGATATGGGAGCCGGGTTGAATGGGCCGGGCGAGGCGGACAAGGGAGAAGGGGGGCAACGTGAGTGACGGATGGCGGGCCGACCGGGAAATCACCCCCAATCGGCGGGTGCCCCGGCGGCCCCGGGAGCCGGTATTCCGAGCGTGGCACGTGGTCTGTCTGGCGGCCGGATTATTCGCTCTGGGGGTTCGAGTTTTGCTCGACGGCCACCCGGAGAAGGTGGAGTTCGGCTATTCCCGGCCCTTTTACCCCTATCTGGCCGATATCCTAGCCTGGCCGGCCCGGCTGGTCCCGGCCCCGATGTCGGCGGCGGAGCTGGCCGTCGGGGTGCTCCTGATCGCCGTGCCGGTTTGGATATGCTACCGGATCGCGGTCACGGTCCGCCGGGGCGCGTCGATTCCGCGCCGGCTGGCTCACTTCGGGGTCAGCGGCCTGGCCCTGGCCGCTCTGCTCTACACCATCTACCTGTCCGCCTGGGGGATCAACTATCTCCGGATGCCGTTTTTTCCGTCACTGGAGTCCGAGATTTCCCCCGCTCAATTGAAGCTGGCCGATTATGCCGGGATGGCCGAGGCGTTGGTTCAGTCGGCCAACATCCTTCGTCCGAGTGTGATGTCATCCCCCGATGAAGCTGATCCGGAGCGCCTGGACCGTCGGGTCAACCGGGCGGTGCGCCGGGTGGTTCGGGACGTTTACGGAGACGGGTTCCCCGAGCCGCCGCCGACCAAAACCCTCGCCGTCAACCGCCTCTTGAACGCGACCGGGATCAGCGGCTTTTTCTTTCCCTTTTTCATGGAGCCCCACGTCAACGCCGACCTGTCGGCCTGGGAGCGGCCGTGTACCATGGCCCATGAAAAAGCTCACTTCATGGGGTTCGCTTCGGAGACCGACGCCAGCCTCATCGCCTACATCGCGTGTCTGACCGACGAGTCACCCCGGTTGCGTTATTCGGGAGCCCTCCGGGTCCTGCCGTCCATCCTCGCCCGGCTGCCGGCCCGAGATCGGGATCGGATTCGGGCCGGTCTCGACCCGGCGGTGGTGGCCGATCTCCGGCAACGGGCGGCCCGGCTGGACCGGTACCGCCGGCAATCCGGCCGGCTCATGGAGGCCCGAAAGCGCGTCAACGACGCCTATCTCAAGCTCAACGCTCAAAAAGAGGGCATCCGGACCTACGGGGCGGCCATCCCCCGGCTGGTGGCCTGGTGGTGGGACCGGCGGGGCGGAGTCATGGAAAGCCGGCGGGACCCCCGGAGCCCTCGGATATAGGGGCTTACCGGGCCTGGACCTTCCGGCGGGGGGGCCACGACCGGGCGTGAATCCGGGCCTTGACCTTATCTCGGAACGGCTTGGATTTACTGTTGATCACGGTGCAGGAGTAGCGGATGTTTTTTTCCAGCAGATCAGGGCAGTTCCGGATGTTGGACCGGAGCTTGAAGCTGTTGGATGTCATCTTTCGGAGAATGTGGATTTCCTTGCCGATCACCCGGGTGGCCCGGGCCTGGATGGCGTCCAGGAAGTCCTCGCGGCGGGGGGGACACTCGGCGTAGGTGACCACTTTCCCCGTATGGTAGAGGCTGTGGCCGTCGGACCCGCCGGTAATACCCTTTTCCAGATTGAACCCCAAGAGGGCGGATTTCATGTTCCATTTCCGGAGGTTTTCGGAGTTGATGACCTCCACGGCGTCTGCCCGTTCGAAAAGGGCGTCCAGCCGTTGCCGGGGAAACTGAAGGTTGCAGATGCCGGTATAAACGGCGCTGTACGGGTGAGGAAAGACGATGACGGCGTCGTCGTAGTCCCGGGCCCGGTCGATGAGGGTTTCCATGTCCAGGTTCACCGAGCTCATGATCTCGCTGCCCATGAACGGCTCGACATCGTTATGGAAAAAGCTCTTCAAGCTTTCGATCTTCCGGAAATAGACCAGGAGATGGGTCCCCTCACGGGATGTGATCTCGATGCCCGGCACCGAAAGGATATCGTCGTACCGGTCGATCTCGACGGCCCCGGCAATCTGGTTGTGGTCGGTGATGGCAATCCCGATCCCCAGCTCGCGAACCCGACGGACAATCGCCGGAACCCCGTTTAACCCATCGGAATAGCGGGTGTGAAAGTGGAGGTCCACCACCGTGTAACGATCCCGGAGCCGGTTCAGGTCCGGTTTCTCGAATTCGATTTTATGCGGCATGGTATCCATGGTCGTTTCGGTTGTATCCTTATTTTTCGACTAATCGGAATCTTACGCCGATAGACGGGTTATGTCAATCCGTTTGTAACGCCGTCCCGCCGGCGTATCGATGCCCGACGGGAATGAATCCGGGTGGATCTCAAACGCCTCTCACCGGAGCGGCTCGGGCATGACCCGGACCAGGAGGCGGTAGGCCCGGTTGATCTCGTTGAACCGCTCAGCGGACCGGGCCCCCCGGTCCGGGTGGTGGCGCATGGCCAGACGGCGGAACTTCCGCTTGACCATGGCCAGGTCGGCGGCTTCCGGCAGGTCGAGGACCCTCAGGCTCTCCCGGAAAGCATCGTAGTGGGTGAGGAGATCCCAGGCTCCGGAGACGAATTCCTCGGCGGTGGCCGCGTCGAACCGGTCGAAATTTTCGGGGTCGAGGTAGAAATAGCGGGTCGAAAGACGCTCCACCGCCGACTTTCCCATCTGGTCGAAATGACGGTCGCAGTAGTCCGGGTCCTCGCCGCGGGGGGCCGAGCAGAAGCGGCCGGCCCACGGGTCGTAGTGCCGGCATCGGCCCGCTGCCGGGTAGTCCAGCAGAAAGGTCCGCATGAAGTGGACGTGAAGGTAACGGTTTTCCTCGTAAAAGGCCGCCTGAAGCCGGTAAAGGCAGTGGAAAAGGATGAAGTGGTGCTGGTAGAGGGTCAACGGGTCGGCCCGGAGGATGTCCATCCCGGGAAAGACCACCTTTAACAGAGTGCTTTCGTAGCAGGGGGCGCTCAGCGTCAGGAGATAGTCCCGGAGCCGGCCGACGTCGATGGCCGCCAGACGTCGGGCAAAACCGGACCCGGCGCCGTTATCCCCGCCGGAGCTTTCGGGCATCTCCCACCCGGATGGTCACGTTGGCGGCGTCGAAGTATTCCAGCAGGGGGATCAGGTACTTCCGGGACAGCCCGGTCATCTGCTTGAAATCGGGGGCGGTCATCTCCTCATGGCTGCCGAGGAAGCCCACTACCCGGCCCTTGAGGTCGGCAATTGCCGCCGCGTCAAAGAAGAGGTCCTCCTTGGCCTTGACCACGACCCCCTCTTCAACCAAAAGGTTGAGGACCTCCTTGCCCTGCTTTTCGGTCACGCCGAGCTGTTGGGACAAATCCCGAAAGTAGGGCGGCGTCAAACCATTCTCCCGGTAGGCGGCCTCGATCTTCGCCTTGAGGTCGGCCTGGTCCACCTGGAGCGAAACCTCGTGATCGGCCAGCCGGATGGTCTTTTCATCCTGGACGACTTCTTCGTCCCTGATCATCTGAGTCAGGGCATGGTTGAAGAGCTTGGTCCCGAGAATGGTGGGGAATTTCGACTTGAGCTCCTCCTTGGACATCCCGGCCTTGAGCGGGTGGGTCTTGTGGTAAGTGTCGAGGTAGTCCCGCATCTCGTCCCGGAGCCGGTCGAAGACCTCGCCGTGGATGAATATCCGGTTCTCCTTGTCGGTCTGGATAAGCCGGCGGGCGGTGAGCAGGGACGCCAGAGCCGACTGGAGGGGCTTGTCCGACCGGTTGACCATGATCTTGAGCTCGGCAAAGGAGGCCCCCCGGTATCCCGACTGGGCCACGTGGTAGGCGATCCGGTTTTCGACGTCGGCATCCATCAGGCCGGTGAGGCCCGCGACCACGTCATCCCGGAACCGCTTGTGCTTCCGGGGGATGGGGTTGAGGACGAACCCGCCGCCCACCGTCCGGACGGGGGAGTAGCTCCGGATCACGAACCGGTCGTCGCGGACCAGGGAGACCGGGGTGTCGAGCCGCATCTGGGCCACGGTGGACTCGCCGGGGGCCAGCTCGTCGCGGTCCATGAGGATCAGGATGCCGAGGATTTCGCTGGTGCCGGTGTGGAACCGGACCCGGGTTCGGTTCTTGATGGGCCGCTTGTTGCTGGAAAGATAGGTCAAGGCGACGTCGGCCATGTAGGATGGCACCAGGGCACCGGGGGTTGACACCACGTCCCCCCGGAAGACGGCGCTTTTTTCAAGGCCCTGGAAATTGATGGCGGTCCGCATCCCTCGGCCGGCGGTCTCCACGCTTTCGTTGTGAACCTGGACCCCCCGAACCTTCGAGGTGATCCTCGATGGGTAGATCATGATGGTGTCGCCGGTCTGGACCTGGCCGGAAACCAGGGTCCCCGTGATCACCGTCCCGAACCCCTTCATGGTAAAGACCCGGTCCACCGGCAGCCGGAAGATGTTGATGGCGCTCCGCTCGGGAACCTCGGCGCTCAGTTCGTCCAGAGCCCGGACCACCTCGTCGATCCCCTCGCCGGTGGCGGCGGACACCGGGACAATCGGGCGGCCCTCCAGAAAGGTCCCGGTCACGAAGTCGCTGACATCCTCGGTGACCAGCTCGAGCCACTCCTCGTCCACCAGGTCGGTCTTGGTGAGGACCACCAATCCGTGCTCGACCCCCAACAGGGAGCAGATCTCCTTATGCTCGACGGTCTGAGGCATGACCCCCTCGTCGGCGGCAATCACCATGACCACGAGGTCGATCCCGGTGGCGCCGGCCACCATGTTCTTGACGAATTTCTCGTGACCGGGGACGTCCACGATGCCGAGATGCCGGCCGCTGGGCAGGTCCAGGGCGGCAAAGCCCAGCTCGATGGTAATTCCCCGTTTCTGTTCTTCTTTCAGCCGGTCGGTGTTGACGCCGGTCAACGTCCGGATCAGGCTCGTCTTCCCGTGGTCGATATGGCCGGCGGTGCCGAGGATCATCTGCTTCAAGTCTGACACGCTCCTTTGCCGACGGAGATCATTGGTCGCTTTTGGCCTTACGCCAGGCTTCCATCAGGTAGGCCATGCCCACCAGAAAGACGCCGAGACCGGCCACATAGATCGGATTGGCATCGGGATAGAAAAACCGGCTCAGGAGCACGGCGAAGCCGGCTCCCAGGATGGCGCGGATGACAAAGATGTGGAATTGGGTCACGGTTGCCTCTCGGTATCGAGTGGACGGCGGGCGGAGCCGCCGCTGTGTCAAATGGCGACCATACCACAGAAAACCGGATTATGGAATAGGCGAAAATTCCGCTTGCCAAAGGGGCGGGAGTCTGCTACAAATCGCATTTGTATGGTGGGTGTAGCTCAGTTGGTAGAGCACCGGGTTGTGGCCCCGGTTGTCGTGGGTTCAAG
>CAZWGY010000208.1:0-7729 GCA_964633575.1 uncultured Desulfobacteraceae bacterium | reverse complement strand
ACCTCATCAGACCTCCGAGGTTTCCAAATTTTTTGGAAACCTCGGAGGTCTCTATTCCTCAGTCCTCAGTCCTCAGTCCTCAGCACTCATCACTCAGCACTAATATATTTTCACGATAAATCTTTTATGGATGGACAAGGGGTGGGCGCTATCCTCCGATGGCCCTCATGGCGTCGGATGGATGAGGGCCGGTCGGGCCGGTCAGGGTGTGGCGCATGGGTTTGTGCCGGACCGCATCGAGCAGGATCCTCGCCAGGGTCTCGTCGTCGGCCCCCGCTCGCAGCGGACCCCGGAGGTCGAGCTGTTTGTCGGAGAGGAGGCAGGCGCGAAGGCCGCCGGCGGCGGTGAGTCGGAGGCGGTTGCAGAGGTGGCAGAAGTGGTGGCTCAAGGGTCGGATGAGGCCGATCTCGCCGGGAGCGCCGGGGATCTTGTACCGGACCGCCGGCCCGTCCCGCCGGTCGGCTTCCACGGGAATCAGTTCGCCCAGGGGAGCCAGCCGCCATAAGATTTCCGGGCCGAGCAGCGGTGGTGCCTCGTCGGGTCCTGATTCCCCGAGCGGCATGTGCTCGATAAAGCGGACGTGGAACGGTCGGGTCAGGGCGAGCCGGGCCAGGTCGATCAGCTCATCCTCGTTTTCGCCCCGGAGAGCGACCACGTTGAGCTTGATGGGGGAGAAGCCCGCCCGGTCCGCCGCCTCGATCCCGGCCCAGACCGCGTCGAAGGCATCGCGGCCGGTGATCCGGCGGTAGCGGTCCCGGTCCAGGGAGTCGAGACTGATGTTGAGCCTGCGGATGCCGGCGGCCCGGATGGGCTCGATATGGTCGGCCAGGAGGACGCCGTTGGTGGTCAGGGTGATCTCGGAGAGTCCCGGGAGCTCGGAGAGCGACTGGAGAAAGGAATAGATCCCCCGGCGGACCAGCGGTTCCCCGCCGGTCACCCGGACCTTGGAGATCCCCATCCCGACGCCGATCCGGACAATCCGCAGGATCTCCTCGTATCGGAGAATCTGATCGTGGGAAAGCCGTGGGATCTGGCTTCGTGGAGGGACGCAATAGCCGCACCGGAGGTTGCACCGGTCGGTGATGGAGACTCTCAGATAGCTCAGGTGCCGGTTGTACCGGTCGATGAGCCGGGTGGGCGCGGGGGAATCGGGTGTGTGGGGGGATTGCGTGATTGTGTCTCCTTGTTTCCGGACGGACGCGACCGCCTCAGCCCGGCAGCTTGGTCACCAGGAACTCGTCTTTGGTATCGTCGAACTCGCCGGGGCTGGAGGGAACCTCCGGCGGGATGATCTCCACGCCGCCGTTTTGAATCTGGTCGGCTGACAGGCTTGCTATCCGGCGGTCGAGCTTGACGTGGACCGACCAGCTCTCTTCGGTCCGGTTGTAGATGGCCACGATCCGGCCGTTTTCATCGATCTCCAGGCGGCCGTCCGCCAGATCAAGCAGGAGTTTGATGTTGATCCGCCGGCCGACGCTCGCCTGGTTCCGGCGGGCGAAAAAGGCGAGGCCGCCGGCCGAGATATCCAACAGATCGCCCCGCTGGGGCCGCCCCTCCGGTTCGCCCGCGTCGTTTAAAAGCTGAACGGCCACTTTAGCCGGGACATCCAGCCGGGGGTCGATCCGGCGCTCCATGCCGTAGTCCTTGAGGACGTCGAGAATGTAGCCCGAACGCCGGCAATACGCATTGAGTTTCGTCTCGAGCTCCGGCAGGCTGTCTTGCCACTCGTCAAAGGCGGACCGTTCGAGGACGCTCACCCGGGCCTGCGTCACCGTCCGCATGGCGGTGGTGTTGACCGACGCGGTAAAAAAGCTGTCGGCGCCGGCGATATCTCCCGGCCGGAGCGTCTTGACCCAGATTTCCTCATCCTCCTGGTCGTAGGCCAGGACCAGCTCCCCTTCGTCGATGAAATAGAGTCGGGGCTTGATTTGACCCTGCTTGTAAACCAGCCGGTCTTCCTCGAACCGGTAGGCTTTAAGCGAGGAGTAGAGGGCCTCCGACTCCTCAGGGGTGAGGGTCTCGTGGAGAGCCGACCAGCTTTTGAGATGACGCTGTTTTCTCAAGGCGCTTGTCTCTGTGCCCAGTGGGTTGATTTCCTTTAAAATTGCCAGTGCAGTGGCCGCGGCTGTCCGTACCCGGCCACTGTATATCAGCTTTTCTATCGGTTTTCTCGCGTCCCGGTCAAGGATTTTATGGAGAATCGATATCCCCTCCGGGGCCCCGATCCGGCTCAACGTCCGGGAGACCCGGATTGACAGGTCGTCGGCGGCGGACGGCTCCATCGAATCGAGCCGGTCGGCCAGAAGCGCCAGGGGTGACAGGGCGGCCGGGAGCTTGAGCTCTCCGAGCAAATCGACGGCATCGCCCTTGAGCCGGTCTTCGGCTTCTCTCACCACCCGGCAGAGGATTCCGGCGCTCTCCGGTCCTCCCATCTTCGCGATGGCCCGAAGCGCCTCCCGCTGAAGCCGGAGGTCCCCGTCCGCCAGCAACGGCTCCAAAACGGCCTGGTGCTCGGGGCCGCCGGAGTCCCCGATCAGGATCACCAGATTCCGGAGATAGTACCAGGGATGGTTCCCCTTGAGCTCCGTGATCAGGGCGGGCAGGGCCGACGAGCCGATGGCCGCCAGCACCCCGATCACCCGAACCCGCTCGTAGCGGTCGGAACTCTCCCGGAGCATTTCCAGCAGCGGCCCGGCGGTGAAGGCGCCGAGCGCCACCAGGAGGTCCGAGGCATCCTGCCGGTTTCCGTCCGCGTCGGTGCGAAAGGCCGCCATCACCTCGGACAACGGGTCCGGCCCGGCGAGCTCCGCCATGATCCGGCCGATCAGCGACCGAATCCGGTGGGATTTGGCGATCCGGCCGCCGTGGATCGAGCTGAAGCCTTCCACGATATGGCGGGGCTCGTCAAGCCGTCCGGCGGCGATTCGAGCCAGGGTCAGGTCCTTTAGATGCTCGCAGATGATCTCGTAGCTCGGGCTCGACCGGGTTTCCAGGATGATCCAGGCCATCAGCCGGTGGGAGAGGGCGAGGAGTATCTCCTGCTCCCCGCGCCGCGTCAGGTCGGAGATGATCCGGGCCATGGCTTCGGCCACCGCCTCACGGACCGGGGCGGTTTCGATGAGGAGCCCGTCGGCCAACCGGATCGCCGCCTCACGGGTCCGCCGGCCGGGTCTTCCGGAAGGCGGAAGAATTGCCTCCGGCAAGGTCCGAATCCGGCGGACATCCCGCAATAAGTCGGGATCACGGATTATCCGATCAACCGCATCGCCCCCCTTGCCCTCATTGTTTACCATGGCCGGTTGTCCCTGGTCGATTCCATAAAAGGCTTGGCGGCTCCGGGGGAACGGCTCCTGATCCCGCCACCTCCCGCGGATGCCGCCCGCGACTTCCTCAGCCGGATATCTATCCCGTGACCGCCGGGCCCTGCCGGCCGCCCCTCTTTTCTCCGGATTCCCGGGCATCCTTTTGCTGGATCATCTCGATGGCCTTGGCGGCGGCGGCCTTGAGGGTTTCTCCGTGGGCCCGGCCCCGGATCGCCCCCTTTTTCCGCTGCTCCACGATGTCGGTAAGCGGGCCGACCGCCACCTTCGAGCCGATCTGACCCAGGGAGTGACAGATCCGCTCGGTCAGCTCGGTGCGGAGCTTGGAAGCGGCCAGCTCCTCGGATTCCAGCAGCTTGAGGAGCGGCAGGACGGCGGACCGGGCTCCCCACGCTCCCAGCATGGCCACGATGTTGAGCTTAAGCTCGTCTTCCATCTCGGGCAGCGCCGCCAGGACGACTTCCTCACTTTCCGGCCCGCCGATGTTGTAGATGCTGTTGAGCGTTTCCCGCCGGACCCGGACATCGTCGTGTTCCAGAAAGGGCCGGATCACTCCCAGGTGGTGAGGGGTTCCCACCTTGCCGAAGAGCAGGATAAGGTTTCGAAGGTAGTACCATGGGGCATCATTGTTGATTTCCGCCTCCAGCCGCGGCAACGCCACCTGACCCGTATGGCAGACCACCCGGAGAATCCGGGATCGCTCGGTCCGGGAATCGCTTTCCAAAAGTCGCCCGAGGAGCCGGTCGAGGACGCCTTCGCCCAACATGACCAGGCGGTCCATGGCCTGCTTCCGGGTATCCTCGTTGGCGGATGTGAGGCCCTCCATGAGCGGGGCGACGACCTCGTCGGTCCCGATTCCTCGAAGCATCTCCCCGACAAGAGCCGCCATCCGATCGTCTTTCTGAATCCGGCCGGCGTGGATGGCGTTGAAAATTTTCAGGATATGCTGGCACTTGGTATAATGTCCGGACTCGAGCAGCGAAACGGCCAGGTCCCGGAGCTGGCCGCAGATCCGTTCGAACGCCGGGCTCATCTCAGTCTCATACCGGACCCAGCCGGCGAGCTTGTAGGAGAGTCGGATACGCAACTCGGTCCGCTCGCTCGCCTCCAGCAAGGCCGAAATGTCGGCCAGGACCGGGGCGAGCTTTGCCCGGACCGCGGAGTCGCCGTTGACCAGGGCGTCGGCCATCCGGTCAATGAGGGCCGGGGCGGTCTTGTCGTTTTCCCGGGCCAGAAATCGGTTCACCGTGCCTGGCAGGGCCGCGAGGACCGCGTCATCGGTCAGGGGGCCGGTTTCTCCCCGAACGATTGCCTCCAGGGCGCTTTTTAGGTGTTGCTGGGCCGTCTGGTTGAGCCGTTCCAGAGCGGTCCGGCCCCGTTCCGACCGGCCCAGGGCGGCATAGACCCGCTCGACCGATTCGGATGCCGATCCCACGGCCGTTTCCCGGAGACGCCTGGTCCGGTTCAGAAGCTGGTCATACCGCTCGTCGTCCAGACAGGCGACGATGGCATCGAAGAGTTCCCGGGCAAAGCCTTCCCCGACGCTTCGGGCGAGAAAGAGATCGATCACCTCGTCATCCCGATCAGCGATGGCCTCGGCCATAAGCCGCCGGACATCAAGGCGGCGGTCTCCCGTGAGAATCTCGTTCAAGGTATCGAGCATCGGACCGATGGCGGCCGGATCGATCCGGCCGTCCCCGGCCGCCCCCTTTTCCCGGTCGTCGGCCGTCTCGATGATCACCCCGGCAATCGCCCGTTCAGCAACCAGCGCCGGTAACCCACCGGCCGCGTAAACGACCTCCGGCTTCTCCGTGAGGATCTCCATCAAGGCGGTCATCCCCTCCCGGTCAAAGGCCGAATTAAAGGTGAAGCGTCGGACCGGATCGGGAAAGATGAGGTCGAGAAAGCTCGAAACCTGGGTCTTCCGGCACTCCTTTTCGCTCAGCGGATGGTCATCGACCCGATATCCGGCACCCGCCCGCTCCAGAACAAAGGGGTGAGTGGCGGTCAGGCTCTGGACGGCGTCGTGGGCTTTGGTGATGAAGTCACGGGTGGACGGGTTGGACACGGGGAAGAGGCGAAGCCGCTGAACCGCCGCGTTCATGGCGGTTATCGCCTCGACCGCCTGTTGCTCTCTTTCAGTGTCGGTCATATCATCACCTTAAAAGGGGTGGTTCTCGTGGGGAAGGTTCGGCGCCCGCCGGGCCGGACGCCAAGAAATGATAATAAAATCCTCTAAAAAACTATCCAAAACGCCGCGGATTGTCAAACAAAAACCCCGGTCCGGCCCGACTCGCTCTTGACGATGGTTCGCCCCCGGCGTAATATCACCATTTGTTTTGACAACTATCGCGAGTCATTTCAACCCCAACCGAAAGGATGAATTCGGACGGTCACCGTCGCGGGCGGCGGGGGCCGGCCCGAGCCGACACCATGAGCATCAACACGGTAAACGTCATTGACGATCGGGTTCCGGTGCGCCACGTCCTGGTGAGCGTATCGGACAAACGCGGGCTTTCGAGCTTCATTCCCCGCCTCCGGGAGCTCTCCCCCGGCGTCCGGATCTTCTCCACCGGAGGGACTTACGGCCGGATTCGGGAGATCCTCGGGGAAGCGGCGGACGACTGCCTGAGTCAGGTATCCGACTACACCGGCCAGCCGGAAACCCAGGGAGGGCTGGTGAAGACCCTCGACTTCAAGATCTATCTCGGACTCCTGACCGAAACCTACAACGAGGCCCATCAGGGGGACCTGACCCGGACCGGCGCGGTCCCCATCGATATGGTGGTGGTCAACCTCTATCCGTTCCAGAAGACGGTGGCTCAGCCGGATGTGACGGTGGAAGCGGCCCGGGGCAACATCGACATCGGCGGACCCTGTATGATCCGGGCCTCGGCCAAGAACTTCATTCGAGTGGCGTCGGTGGTGGACCCGGACGACTACGACCGGATTCTAGACGCCCTGTCGGCCAATGACGGCGCCACATCCCTGGCCCTCCGCTATGACCTCGCCCGGAAAGCCTTTGCTCATACCGCCGAATACGACCGGGCCATCGCCGACTTCCTCGCCGGCCAGCCCGAATCGGCCGCCGCCGGCTGCTACCAGATGAAAGGACACTGATATGGCACAGGATCTCAAGCAGATGTACAAGACGGTGGTCCCGGACCACTTTCCTCCCCGGATGGAGATCACCTTCGCCGACGACGGGGGGCGGCAGACCCTCTACTACGAGCGGGTGAGCTGGACCATCGAGGGCGTCGAAAAGGGCCTTCGATACGGCGAAAACCCCGGCCAGGAAGCGGCCCTCTTTAAGCTCGTCAACGGCAACCTGACCCTCGGCGAAACCCAGTGCATCCAGCCGGGGCGGTATCTGGCATCGGACATCGAGCTGCTCCAGTCGGGCAAGCATCCCGGCAAGACCAACCTCACCGACGCCGACAACGCCCTGAACATCCTTCGGTACTTTACCGACAGGCCCACCGCGGTTATCGTCAAGCACAACAACCCCTGCGGAGTGGCTCGGGCCGACAGCCTGGTCGATGCCTACGCCCGGGCCTACATGGCCGACCGGGTGGCGGCCTTTGGCGGGTGCATCGCCCTGAACCGGGCCGTGGACCCGGCCACCGCCGAAGCCATTTCCGAGCAATACGCCGAAGTGGTGGTCGCTCCCGAATTCGAGGCGGGAAGCCTCGACATCCTCGGCCGGCGGAAAAACCTTCGAGTGATCCGGATCGGGAACATCGAGCGGCTCCAGACCTTCGTGGGGGAACGGGTGGTGGAATTCAAATCCCTCATCGACGGCGGGGTCATCGCTCAATGGTCCTTTGTTCCCGCCACCCGGACCGCCGGCGATCTGGTGCCGGCCGAATCCGAGCACGGGGGCAAGACCTACCGGATCGACCGGGCTCCCACCGACGCCGAGGCCGAAGACCTCCTCTTCGGCTGGCTGGTGGAGTCGGGGATTACATCCAACTCGGTTATCTACGTGAAAAACGGGGTGACGGTCGGGATCGGGACCGGCGAACAGGACCGGGTGGGGGTGGCGGAGATCGCTCGGGACAAGGCCTACCGGAAGCTCGCCGACCGCTACTGCTTCGAGATCCACGGGATTCCCTACAACAATTTGGAGGACGCCGATAAGCGGCGGGAGGTGGATGCCCGGGTGGCCGCGGAAAACGGCGGGCTCAAGGGAGCCGCCATGGTCAGCGACGCCTTTTTCCCCTTCCGGGACGGGGTGGATGTGGGACTTCGGGAAGGGGTCACGGCGGTGGTCCAGCCGGGCGGTTCGGGCAACGACTATCAATCCATCGAGGCCTGCAACGAGGCCGGCGCGACCATGGTCTATACCGGCCAGCGAAGCTTCAAGCATTAACCCTTTTCGGCTCCGGGCGGGAACGGCCCCGTCCGGA
>CAZWGY010000207.1:0-7742 GCA_964633575.1 uncultured Desulfobacteraceae bacterium | reverse complement strand
ACGATAAACCCTCATGACCGGGCACCACGATCACCCCCGTGCATGAAAACGGATTAAGCTATTAACGTCCTCAGACCTCATCAGACCTCCGAGGTTTCCAAATTTTTTGGAAACCTCGGAGGTCTCTATCCCTCATCACTCAGTCCTCAGTCCTCATCACTCAGCACTAATGTTTTCACGATAAACACTTCTTAGCCGTCAACGGAGCGACGGCGGGTTACGATGCTGCCGTGGGCAGACAGATATCGACCGTGGTCCCCCGGCCCGGTGCCGAGTCCACCGAAATCCATCCGCCGTGGTTTTTGACGATGCCGTAAACCGCGGACAAGCCCAGCCCCCTGCCCTGGAACTTGGTGGTGAAAAAGGGGTCGAAAAGGCGGGACCGGGTCTCCTCGTCCATGCCGGCGCCGGTGTCGGACACCGTCAGACAGGCGTATTTCCCGGGCTGGAGGTCGGGATAGACCTTCCGCAGGCAAAGATCGAGATCCCGGATTACCGTGGTCAGGGTAATGACGCCGTCGGCTTTGATCGACTCATCGGCATTCAGCAGGAGGGCCGACAGGACCATCTGGATCTGGATGTGGTCGGCCCGGATTCGGGGGAGGTCTTCGGCCAGGTCCGTTTCAACCCGGATGTTGGGGCTCAGGGAGTGCTTCATGATCCGGAGCATGTCCCGGATGAAGACGTTTAGGTCGATGGCCTCCCGGCTGGGGCTGCCGCCCTCGGAGTATGTGAGGAGCTGGGCCGTCAAGTGAGCCATCCGCTGGGCCGAGCTTCCGATGGCACTGATGTACCGGCCGGATTTCCCGTCCATGCTCAGGTGCATCTCCAACAGCTCCAGATTCCCGTTGATGGCAAAGATCGCGTTGTTGAATTCGTGAGCGATCCCGCCGGCCAGGGTCCCGATGGCGTCCATCTTCTGAGCGTGGAGCAGGCGGGACGCCATCCGTTCCCGCTCCCGCTCCATCTCCCGCTCCCGGGTCCGGTCGTAGATCGAGACGATGACCTTCTCCCAGGTCTCCTCGTAGCCCGGCATCAGCGAGGACTTGACCAGGACCGTGAGAGACCGGCCGGTCAGGGTCCGGTTGACGCATTCCAGTTCGAGCATCCTTCCCTCGGCCACCGCCAGGACCTCCTCGCGAAGCAAGGGGGTCGGCTCCGGCGGGAGAATCTTTTCCAGGCTCCCGTAAAGGTCGGCTTTGGACTCGGCCTCGAAGAGAGTCAACGTGGCGCGGTTGACGTCCACCACCCGGACCATCCGGCCGCACCGGATCAGCTCCTCGGGGTGGTCATCGAAATACCGCGCCAGGTCCTCGACCCCCGAAGCCCGAAGGTCGGCCAGGTAGCGCCGGAGCTCCGAAAAGTCCTCCTCCCAGAGGGAGATGGGGGAATTTTCGAACAAGAGCCGGTACCGCTCCTCGCTTTTCCGGAGGGCCGTTTCAGCCTCCCGCCGGGCGCTGATCTCCCGTGCCTGCTGGACGTTCTGGATGGCCAGGCGGGAGAGCTGACGGGCGAAAAGCTGGAGGGCATCGCGAATCTTGGTGAACCGCTCCCGGGGCATCCGGGTAACCTCGGCCAGGGCCGCCTGGAAAAGATCGGGGTCCACTCCCAGACGGACGGCCCGGTCGAGAAGCGTCTCGTCGGAGAGGGTATCGTCGAGGACCTGGCCGACGAGCCAGTTGGCCACGTGGGTTTCGCCCACCCATAAGCTCGCCCCCCCGCCCCAGAGGCTCCCCGATAGACACGTGAAAAACAGGGGACTGTCGGGCGACGGGTCCAGCGGCCGGTTGCCCTCGAGGACGCACTCGGCATGGCCGGTTTCGGTTTGCTGGATCACCTCGGTGCAGAGCCGTCGGAAGTTGCTGGGGCGGGTTATGGGCGTCCCGTCGGGGTGCGTGATCACCGAAGCCACCCCGGTGGCTTCGGCAAAGGCGTCTTGAATCCGCTGGATTTCGTCGAGGTTGAAGAGGTCCGAAAACCTCGGCCCTTGGGCGTCTCCCAGGGGCCGGGTCAGGGCGAGAATCCGCTGTTCCAGAGCCGCCTCGGTCCGTTTCCGGCGGGTGATGTCCCGGAAGATGGCCAGGATCGTCTGCTTGCCGTCGATCTCGGTTTGGCGGGCATGGATTTCCACCGGAACCAGGCTGCCGTCGGCCCGGATGACGGTGTGCTCCAGAGCGGACGCGGGGCCGGCGGATTCGTGTATTCGGCTGATATGCTCGATGAATTCCCGCCGGGCCGTTTCCGGGTCCGGGTGGATGGCCGACTGGTGCATCCCGGCAAGAGACTCCCGGGACCGGCCCAGGAGGTCCGCCGCCGCCTCGTTGGCATCGGTGATCCGGCCGGTATTCGGGTCGGCCAGCAGGAGCGGGTCAGGGGCCTCCTCGAACACCGCCCGGTAGATCGATTCGCTCCGGCTCAAGGCCCGCCGACACCGGACCTGCTCCGTGACGTCCTCCACCACCGCCATACCCCCATCCGGAGTCCCGGCGTCGTCGAAAAAGGGGGTAAAATAGACCTTGACCGAGGTCCGCTTCCCGGCCGACACGGATCGGTAAACCCCCTCGTAATAAGCCCGTTCGCCTCGCAGAGCGGTTGCGACCGTCTCCAGCATCCGCTCGTCTTCAATCATCCCGGGCATGTCGAAGCCGACCATCTGTTCGGGAGTGACGCCGATAATCGCGGCGAACGCGGGGTTACAGAGGGTGATGACGCCGGCGCGGTCAAAGTGAAACAACCCCAATGGCGATTTTTCGAAAAACCGCCCGGTGAGCGATTCCCGTGCTTCGAGCCGTCGGACCATCTCCCGACAGGCCTCAAGCTCCGCCTCCAGGGCCGCCACCCGAGATTTCAACAAGTCTTCTGATGCTTTTCCGTTCATTGGGGAGAAGTGGTCTCCGGATCAAATTGAAAATGCCGAACCGCCCCGACTCATCTCCCGAGGCAACCCGGCATTATTGTTCCTCGGGCGGCCCGGCTATCCGCAATGGCGGACCCGTGGCTTTCCGTCCCCACCTTGCGATGGGTTTGGCTTTATCCGATAACCCGTTCTGGGTGACCCGCATCCTAATCGAAGAAGATGACCTGTGTCAACGGATAATCTGTTTCCGTTTCAGGCCAACCCCGCGCATCGGGTCTTGTAGATGATAAGATAACTCCGGATGGAGGATTTTGCAAAGGGAAACCCGGGGAAGTGTTGTCAACAAATCTATTTGTTGACAACACTTGGCCAACTCCCCCCTTGACCTCCCCATCGATTTTGCCTATCGTAACCCGTCCGTCGGACCGGACATTACCGCCCGTCCGCATTGGGCGGAAAGACTATTTCAACGCATTTCCCAGGAGACGCACACACCATGGTCAGAACCGAAATCTCCCTGTTTCTGAAAAACGCCCCCGGCGAGCTGGGCCGGCTGTCGTCGATGTTTTCCGAGGAGGGCATCAACATCGACGCGCTGATGATCCAGGACGCATCCAATTACGTCAAGGAGCTTTTCGAGGCCCGGGGAAAGTCGCTCAAGCGGATCGCCTCGTCGGCGAGCTACAATTCCATGCGGAAGGACTCGGCTCAGTTCGCCCTGATCCGGCTGCTGGTCAACGACACCGACCGGGCCATCGACCTCTTGTCGAGAAACGATTACCTTTTCGACATCATGCCGGTGATCGCCATCCGCCTGGAAAACCGGCCCGGCACCCTGGCCGAGACCGCATCCAAGTTCGGTGAAGAGGGGATCAACATCAGCTACGTTTACGGATCGGTCTCGGGGCCCGATGACGAGTGTCTTTTCGTTTTCTGCCCCGAGGACATCGAGCTGGCCTCCAAGATTTTCACCGATTAGCCGGCCGTCAGATTACCCGGGCCAGGGTCAGGACGTCCACTCCTTTTGCCCCGGCCCGGCGCAGCACCCGGACGCATTCTTCGACGGTGGCTCCGGTGGTGAGGACATCATCCACCAGGAGGACCCGCTTTCCCTGGATGTTTTCCGGATCGGTGGGGGTGAAGGCGTTTTTCACGTTTTGGCGTCGTTGCCGACGGCTCAGCCCCACCTGGCTGACGGTGTGCCGCGATCGGATTAAGGCCCGGGGCAGCACCTCGAGCTCGTCGAACGCCCCCAGGAGGGGCCAGTCCCGGACCAGGATGTGGGCCTGGTTAAAGCCCCGGGACCGCATCCGCCGGGCGTGGAGCGGCACCGGAACCACGCGGTCGATCCCGTCGCCGTCCGACGGCCAATGGGCTTGAAAGGCCGTCAGGAGCAGCCGGCCCAGGGGCCGGGCCATGCCGATCCGGCCCCCGTACTTGACCCCGTGGATCAGCCGCCTCAGCGACCCTTCATAAAGGCCGACGGCCCGGGCCCGGCCGAAGTCCGGCGGGTTGGTCAGACAGTCTCCGCACCGGTGATGATCGCCGACCGGGCCCCCGAACGGCACTCCGCAACACTCACAGAACGGGTCGGTGATCGGGGTAAAGTCGTCGATGCACCCCCCGCAGACGACCTCCGCCATTTCCCGCCGAAACGCGCTCCCCGGATTCCGGCTTGACCGCCGGACCTCAGGCGGGGGGACCGCCCGGAACAGCTTTCCGCAGACGCCGCACCGGATGGGGAACAGGGCGTCGAGAATCGCACGGGCCAGTCGTCTGCCTCTGGTGAGGCCGCCGGCGTCGTCGTCAACCGCCCGTGGCGTTTGGCCTGGTGAAGTTGCCGTGTTGTCTTTCATGGCAAAACACTTTACAATGAGTGTGGTTTTCGCGCAAGGGCGCATAAGGGGGAACGGATCTGGACCTTGGAGGCGGTCGCGCTGGAAAGGAGCCGGAGAGATGGCGGGCGGTAAAATTCTGATCGTGGACGATTCGGCATCGGTGGTTCAGCATGTCCGGGAGATCCTGGAAAGGGATTACGAGGTGGCCACGGCGGACAGCGGGGAAGGGGGGCTTGCGCTCATCGATGACTTCCGCCCCGACCTGGTATTGCTGGACGTGATGATGGGCGGGATGGACGGCTACACGACCTGCCGTCGGATTCGACGGCAACGCGGCCTCGGGTTTGTCAAGATCATCATGATTTCGAGCCAGACCGGGCTGGAGGAGCGGCTGAAGGGGTATGATGCCGGCGCGGATGACTATTTGGCCAAGCCGTTCCGGCCCGAGGAGCTTCATGCCAAGGTCGGGGTCTTTCTTCGCCTCAAGGCGGCGGAGGACGAGCTTCAGGCATTGAACGCTCAGCTCAACGAACAGGTCCGGCTCCGGAGCGAGCAATTGATCCAGTCCGAGAAGCTGGCGGCCGTCGGCCGATACGCCGCCGGGATCATCCACAACCTGAACAACCCGCTTCAGGCGATCATGGGCAACGCCGAGCTGTTGGCCATGCGCCACCCCGACGACCGCCACATCATGGCGCTCCGGAAGGCCGCCGCCCAGATGAAACGGATCGTCGGCGCCATTCTCAGCACCGGTAACCTCGCCGATGTCCCCGACGGGACGACGGTGGACATCAACGAGGTGATCACCCATCAGGTGGAGTTTTTCAAGGCCAACCGGTTTTTCAAGTACGAGGTCGAAACCCGGCTCGACCTCGCCCCGCTGCCCGCCTATCCGGGGGTTTCCATCCATTTCAGCCAGTGCATGGGCAATCTGATCAAAAACGCCATCGAGGCCATGTATGACGAGCCGCCCCGGGTGCTGTCCATTCAGACCGCTCAAACCGATAAGGCGGTCCTGATCCACGTGGGCGACACCGGTCACGGGATCTCCGAGGATCGGATGGATAAGATTTTTGACGCCTTTTTCACCACCAAACCGCTGACGGCCGACGACGATCGGCCCACCGGCACCGGCCTGGGCCTGGCCTACACCCGGGAAATGATCGAATCTTATGGCGGCGTTATCCAGGTCGCGCCCGCCGCTGATCGCGGGACCGTCTTTACGATCCGCCTGCCGCTGCCGACCGGGTGTTGACACCTTTATGCCATGACGTTCCGACAAGGGGACCGACCCCATGAATAAATGGGACCGGATTGTCGAGACCTACCGGGGGGAGGCTGACGGCCTGCTGGAGGAGATCGAGCGGGTTCTCCTCGACCTCGAAGCCGGCCCGGACGACCCGGAGCGGGTGAGTCGGCTCTTCCGAGCCTTCCACACCCTGAAGGGCGGCGGCGCCATGTTCGGGTTCGAGGCGGTCTCCGAGTTCGTCCATGAGGTGGAGACCGCTCTGGACGCCGTCCGGCGGGGAGATACCCCGCTGACGCCCCGGATGGTGGACCTTCTCCTGGCGGCCCGGGACCGGACCAAGGCGATCTTTGACGAGACGACGGGGCGGCACCCGCCCGATCCGAATGCCGGCGAGCGGATTCTGACGGCCCTGAGAACGGTGGCACGGGCCGATGAGGCTGGAGAGCCGCCGGCACCGCCGCCCGAGCCGGAAGCGAGTTCAGACCCCGCCGTCAGCCAGGCGCCTTCGTCGGTCGAAGCCAACACGCCATTGTCGGGCGCCGATAAGCCCATCCCGGATCAGCCCCCGCCCCGGATGGAAGCCGACATCCGGGTGGACCCCCGAAAGCTCGACGCGCTCATGGACCTGGCCGGCGAGCTGGTGGTCACCCAGGCCAACATCAGCAACCGGGTCTGGTCGGCCGAAACGGACCTCGAGGAAGATCTCGGGGATCGGAGAGTCGAAGCCGCCGTGGTCCGGGATCTGATCCCGCCGGTGGAGAGTTTGGAGCGGTTGACGGCCGCGATCCGGGATCTCTCCCTTGGGTTGCGGATGCGGCCGGTGGGAGACCTTTTCGGAAGATTCCGCCGGTTGGTCCGGGACCTTTCCGTTCGAATGGATAAAGAGATCGATCTGGACCTGACCGGGGCTGACACCGAATTGGACCGGGCCGTCCTGGAGCAGCTCCACGACCCGCTCATCCACCTTATCCGAAACAGCGCCGACCACGGTATTCAGACTCCCGACGACCGGTTGCGGGCGGGCAAGCCCCGGCGGGGGACCATCCGGCTGGCGGCCGTGGCTCGGGGGCCCGTCGTGGAGATCACCATTGACGACGACGGGAAGGGGCTGAGCCCCGAGGCGGTCCGGGCCCGGGCCCTTGAGATGGGGCTAATCGGGCCGGGCGATCAGAGATCCGGGGAGCGGCTCCTGACGCTGGTCTTTCACCCCGGCTTTTCCACCGCCCGGCGGCTCACCGAGGTCTCCGGCCGGGGGGTGGGGATGGACGTGGTCAAGCGCCGGATCGACGCTCTGGGCGGGACGGTCCGGATGACCAACCGGCCGGGACGCGGACTGAGGATTCACCTGACCATCCCCCTGACCCTGGCCCTGTTCGACGGCCTCGAAGTGACCGTGGGCGACGAGCGGTACGTTCTGCCGCTGGCCCACGTGGAGACCTGCGCGGAGATTGACGGCCGGGTCGCTCTGGGTGGTGACGCCGTTGCCCATCGAGGCCGAATGCTGCCCTGCGTCCGCCTCCGGGAGCGGTTCGGAGTCCCCGGCCATCCGGAAATCGCCCATCTGGTGGTTCTCAGAATGGGCGCCGACCGGGTGGGGATCATCGTGGATCGAGTGGTGGGCAACATCCAGACGGTGGTCAAACCCCTGAAAAAACGATGGGGGCGGTGGAAGGGCGTTTCCGGGGCCGCCATAATGGGCGACGGCGGGGTGGCGCTGATCCTGAACATCCGGGAGCTGGTTCGAGAGCTCGGAGCTTGAAACCCGACCACCCGGGACCGCGGGCGATGCCGCGACCGT
>CAZWGY010000206.1:1234-7880 GCA_964633575.1 uncultured Desulfobacteraceae bacterium | reverse complement strand
CCGAGGTTTCCAAAACCTCGGAGGTCTTCCCAAAACCTCGGAGGTCTTCCAACAATAAACCTCGGAGGTCTCACCATGTAGGGGCAAACCCGCGTGTTTGCCCAGGACGGGCGGACACGCGGGTCCGCCCCTACAATATGCGGGCGGGACGCCCGCGCTCCCGGGAAAAATCCCTGATTATCCTCGATCCTTGTTTATCCCCAATCCTTGTCTTGTTGTCCAAATCTTGCAACTGTGTTATTCAGTAAGAGTTGGTCATCGCAACCGCTGGGACATGTTTTCATCCGGCGGCCGGTCAGCCCCTGGACTTTTGAAATCCCGAGTAACGCAGCCTTTCCAGATGACGGATTCCATCTCGAACGCCGATTATCCCGACGTCTCCCCCGGCGGGGCCGCCCACATCGTCCTGGTTGAGGATGACGAGGTCGCTCGGTACATGTTCGAAGCCGGCTTTAGACGAGCCGGCTTTGAGGTCAGCGTTGCCGAGAACGGCCGAGCCGGGCTGGAGGCGGTCCTGGCCCGTTTAAACGCCGGGCGGGCCGTGGACGTGGTGGTTACCGACATGATGATGCCCGAGATGTCCGGGATCGAGATGATCGATGCCCTCAAGGACCATGCCATCGAGCTGCCGGTCCTTGCCATCACCGCCTATGGGGACAAGGAGATGGTGGTGGCCCTGTTGCGTCGGGGCTGTGCCGACTATGTGGAAAAGCCGGTGGACCTTGATGAGCTGATCGACCGGGTCCGGGCACTGATCCGGCGGATGCGGGAATCGGGTCCGGCCGGGGAGACCGCCGCCCGGCATCAGCTCGCCTGTCAGGCCGGTCGGTTGGCCCGGATCCGGGGGGAAATCGACTCGGCGGTGGACGCCTATCAACGTCTGGCTCAGGTCCGGACGGACTTGTGTGGGATCGACGCGGCCCTTTACAACCGGCCCCTGGCGGCCCTGGGCGGAGACATTTTCGACATCCGGCCCACGTCCGGGGGATGCGACGCCCTGGTGGCCGACGTCTCCGGCCACGATATGGGCGCTTCATTTCATGCGGTTCTGATCAAGACCCTGTTCGAGGCGGCTCCGCCGCCCGCCGGGGAGCGGGGGCCGGCTGAATTCATGGCGCGGCTGAACCGGAAGCTACTTAAAACCGTCTCGGCCGAGCGGATGGTCACGGCGTTGTTGCTCCGGCTGGATCTCGACCGGATGACCGCGACCGTGTTCTGTGCCGGGCATCCGCCCCCGATCCGACTTTCGGCCGATGAGCCGCCGGCGACGCCGGCCCATCCGGTGGGCGATGTCCTGGGGATTTCGGAGTCGGTCTTTTTGCCCGAAGAGACGTTTTCCATTTCCCCCGGCGACCGGCTTTTTCTCTTCACCGACGGCCTGATCAATGTCACCCGGATCGACCCGGACACCGGCCGGAAGGTCGCCCTGGGCCGCGATTTGCTGGCAAAGCTGATCGACGAGCACCGGGCGCTGTCCCTGGATGACCAGGTGGAGGCGGTCGGCGCGGCGGCGGTGACTTATGGCGGGTTCGTTCTCCAGGACGATCTCCTCCTGGCGGGTCTCCAGGTGCCCGCCGGCGAGACAGGGAATTAAAAAGGGAGCGCGTTGATGTTCAGTGTCAATGAGGGAAAAGATGAGGACCTGCGAATCCGGCTCTCTTCGGACCTTGGACTGGTGGACCGGGCGGTGGATGTCGTCGGGCGGTACCTGGCCCGACGGGGGGTGGCTGATCCCTTCGAGATTACTCTGGTCACCCGGGAGCTGTTGAACAACGCCGTTGAGCACGGCAACCGGGGAGACCCGTCCCGTCGGGTGACCTGCGAGGTCGGGTGGCACCCGTCGGACCGGATCGGGGTCACCGTGACCGATGAGGGAGTGGGATTCGACCCGTCCACCTTAAGCATGAGATTGCCCGCCTCGCCCCTGAACGACCGCCATCGGGGGTTCGGCCTGATCCATGCCTTTTCGGACCGGGTGATTTTCAACAAAACCGGCAACGCCGTCACGGCTCTCCTGGATCGAGTGAAGATCGGCGAGACCCGCCGGGGAGAAACCACCGAGGTTCAGGACCCGGCTTCCCGGATCGGGAAGGGGACCGGGAAAACGGAGTTTATTAGACCCGCCGGATTTGGAAAGCCTCGCGGGTCCGGGAGCCGGATGACAGCGGATCGCCATATCCTGATCGCCGAAGACAGCCGGGTAAGCCGGAAAATGGAAGTGGAGATGCTCCGGGAGATCGGCTACGTCCGGCTGACCGAGGCCGGGGACGGGGACGAGGCGGTGGTCTGTCTCGAGCGGGACCCGGCGGTTGATTTGATCATCAGCGACTGGAATATGCCGGGGCGGGACGGCCTGGAGCTTTTGGAATGGGTCCGCGCTCACCCGACGCTCCGGAACGTCCCGTTTCTCATGGCCACGGCTCACGGCGAGCGGGACCAGGCTGAGCGGGCGACCGGTGCCGGGGTAACCGGGTTTCTCACCAAGCCGTTCGCCCCTGAGGAGCTGGCGGCCGCCGTGGCCCGGGCTTTTGGGGAGACGGACCGTGGACCGAAGCCCGTTCCGGCGGGGTCGGCCGCTCGGTCCGGCCCCCGGCGGAACCCTCGAAGCGGCGTCATCCGCCTGAACGTGGCCCATCTCCAGATCACCGACCACCTGGTCCTGGGAGTGGCCCGGCACCTGGCCGCCGCTGATCCGCCCCGCCATTTCGAGCTGATCCCCCGCTGCATGAGCTCCTGGAACCCGGTGGCCGATGCCCTCTCCGAAGGCCGGGTCGAGGCCGCCTGCATCCTGGCCCCCATCGCCATGGACCGGTTCGGGGCCGGGGCTGATATCCGGGTGGTGCTCTTTGCTCACAAAAACGGCTCCGCCTGCGTGGTCCGTCCCCGGACATCCAAGGCCCCCGATGGGATTCATCCCCGGTTTGCCGGCCGCTCCGTCTTCATCCCTCACATCCTCTCGGTCCAGCATAAGCTCATGGATTTGTTTTTGCGTGAGGCCGGCCTTCGGCCGGGGCTGGTGGGCCGGTCCGGCGCCAATGTTTTTTTCGAGGTCGCCCCGCCCATCCGGATGCCCCGGTTTCTCCGGGATAGCCCAGAGGCGGCGGGGTTCATCGTGGCCGAGCCGGTGGCGTCGGGGACGGCCGCCGGAGGCGAGGCGGAGATCCTTTTCCGGTCCGGGGAAATCTGGGAGAACCATCCCTGCTGCGTCCTGGCGGTCCGCCGGGAGGTGATCGACGATTACCCCGAGGCGGTGGACGAGCTGGTCCGGCTCCTGGTCCGCGCCGGGCGCCAGATCGCCGACCACCCCCGGATGGCCGCCGAGGTCGCCCTGGGCTTTCTCGACCCGGACGGGGAAATGGGCTGGACGGTGGCGCTCATCGAGCGGGTCCTCCGGGACCCAAACGGCCTCCGGACCGACGACCTTTATCCGGTCACCGAGGACCTGAAGCGGATCGGCCATTACATGGCCAACGAGATGGGGATCGGAAGCGAGGTGGACCTGGACCGGCTCGTGGACCGCCGGTTTGCCGATGCCGCCTGCCCGGTTCCGTCCGGGGGCCGCTATCCGTCCACGTTCCACGGGTGCGAGGCGATCCTTTCCCGCTGGGACGGCGGCGGCGGCGATGATCACCCGGCGGCACATCCTTCGCGGGGTGAGCCTGTGGTCGAGCCGCCTGACTCCGCTTTTTTCGAGATCACCGAGCGCGACGACACGCTCAAGGTCCGCCTGGCCCCCCGGCCGGCGGCCATCGACCGGGTGCTGAAGCTGGCGTCCCGGCTGACCGCAAAGAACCTGGAAGAGCCGTTTGAAGAGCTTACGCAAGTCCTTCGGGAGCTCCTGGTCCAGGCGGCGGAAAGCGACCCGGCGGAAGTCACCTGTGCCGTTTACCGGGTAACCGGGGACCTCTACGGGGTCTCGGTGACCGGCGGGGGCCTGGGGCATTTCGGGCCGGACGACACGGGCTCGCCACTGGATTGGATTCGCCACCTCTGCGAGCAGATGGCCGTGGACCCGGCGGTTGATCGGATGACCGTCTATCTCCGGCCCCGACGGGAGACCCGATACGAAATCACCGAGGGGGGCGACATCGCCCGTATCCGCCCCACCGGCAGTATCACCGCGGCATCGGCCGAAACCCTCAAGGGCCGCCTCCTGGAATTGCTCGACGCGGGATGGACCCGGTTTCACTTCGATTTCGCGGCGGTGGAGGAGGTCGATTCGGTGAGCCTGACGCTCTTTGTGGTCTTTGTAAAGACCCTGAATCAGAGGGGGATCGGCGGAGAGCTGACCATCGCCCACACCAGCGAGAACATCCGGAAACTCTTTCGGATGACCCGGCTGGATCAATACTACACCCTGGACTGACCAACCGTCGAATGGAGGCGCCTTTAAGATGCCGATGATGGACATGAGCGAGTTTCTGGATGATTTCGCAAGCGAGTCCATGGAGAATCTCGACGGGATCGAAGAGGTCTTTTTATGCCTGGAGTCGGATTCGGCGGACGCCGACGAGGTCCACCGGGCCTTCCGGGCGGTCCACTCGGTCAAGGGAGCCGCCGGGTTTCTCGGCCTGAGCCGGGTTGCCGAGCTGACCCACGCCATGGAATCGACCCTCGACCTGATCCGTTCGGGCGAGCTGACCCCGGACGGCGATGCCGTGGACGCGCTCCTGTCCGGCCTGGACCGGCTCCGCCGGATGCTCGGGAACCTGGATGGGTCCGAATCGATGGACGTCTCCGACATCCGCGACCGGCTGGAAGGGCTCTTTACCGACCGCCTTTCCCCGGAGATCCAGGAAGCAAGGCGGGCCCCGGCTTCACTCGCGGACACCGACGGCCGGCGGGTCGATTTTTTCGTGGACCGGTTCCGCCTGGATCGAATTCCAGAGGACCGAAACCTGTATCTCATCACCTACGATTTAAACGCCCTCTCCCGGATTCGGCCGGAAAGCCCCCTCGCCCTCATTGACCGGCTCCTGGCCGACGGGGAGATCATCGACGCCCGGCTCGACGTCCCCCAGGCCGACCTCCGCCAACCTCTGTCCGACACCGCCCTCATCTACGAAATCCTCTACGCCACCGCCGCCGAACGTTTGCCCTGCGATGGGGACGGCGACGAACGGTTTTGCACCGTCCGTCGGGTCATTCCCGACGGTGATGTCGGGTCCCCTCAGCCATCGGCCTGCCGGGTGGCCGAGCCGTCGAAACAGGCGGGCGAGTCCGGGGCGGAAGCCAGGGCCCCTCACCCCGACGTCGAATCCAACAAAGACGCCTCGAACGCCCGGCTGTCGAGCATCCGGGTCTCCGAGGAGAAGCTCGACCGACTCGTGGACCTGGTGGGCGAGCTGGGGACGGTTCAGGCGAGCCTCACCCAGGAGGCCCGGTCCCAGGGGAGCGGACGCCTTCGCCAGATCGCTGAAAAGGTCGAGCGGATCGCGGCCGAGCTTCGCAGCGTCACTCTCGACGCCCGGATGGTTCCTATCCGCGTGGCATTTACCCGGTTCCAGCGCCTGGTTCGCGACATCTCGCGAAAGCACGACAAGGAGGTCCGCCTGGTCACCGAGGGCGGGGCCACCGAGCTGGACAAAAAGGTAATCGAAAGCCTCTACGACCCCCTGACCCATATCCTCCGGAACAGCATCGACCACGGAATCGAGGCCCCAGGCGACCGTGAGGACCTCGGCAAGCCGGCTGAGGGCACCATCCACCTCACCGCGTCCCACGAGGGCGGCAACGTCATCATCCGGGTAATCGATGACGGGGCAGGCATCGACCCTGATGCCATCCGGGCCGCCGCCGTGGCCACCGGCCGGATTGCCGACGACGGAAAAGCCGGCAAGCGGGAGCTTTACGCTCTCCTTTTCCAGCCCGGCTTTACCACATCCAAAACGGTGACCGACCTCTCCGGCCGGGGCGTGGGCATGGACGTGGTCAAGCGCCGGATCGAAGCCCTCCGCGGGACCGTCTCCCTGGCCAGCACCCCCGGCGCGGGAACGACCGTCACCCTCAAGATCCCCATGACCATGGCCATTATCGACGGGCTCCTGGTCCGGATCGGGGGCAACCTCTACGTCATCCCCCTGTTCGACGTGGATGAATGCGTCTTTCTGAAAGGCCACAAGCTGAAGACCGCCCGAAGGCAGCGGGTCATGGCGTTCCGGGGCCACCACCTGGCCTATGTCAGCTTGAGGACGGCATTGGGAATCCGGGGAGCTCATCCGGCGGCCGAGCATGTGGTGGTTATTGAAAGCGGGGAGGAGCGGATCGGATTCGGCGTGGACCGGGTGGTGGGGCTTCACCAGGCGGTCATCAAGGGGCTGGGACGGAGTTACCGGGGCGTGGACGCCTTTTCCGGCTCGACCATCCTGGGCGACGGCACCGTCGCCCTGATCCTGAACATCGGTTATCTATCCCTGGTGGCCGGGTCTCGGCCGGATGCCGAGCCGCCGGGCCAGAAGAAAATGCGATAAACAGGGACCGGCACGGACCGGCACGGACCGGCACGGACCGGCACGGACCGGCACGGACCGGCACGGACAGGCACGGACCGGCACGGACAGGCACGGACCGGCACGGACAGGCACGGACCGACATGGATGTTGCTCACGGTCCGTTGATGACGGAGAACGGAGAATGGGAAGAAAAC
>CAZWGY010000206.1:0-1134 GCA_964633575.1 uncultured Desulfobacteraceae bacterium | reverse complement strand
CATGGATGTTGCTCACGGTCCGTTGATGACGGAGAACGGAGAATGGGAAGAAAACCATCTGAGGAACTGATTCCGAAACATGGCGGTTACCGGAATCTGAAGAGCTTTCAGATCGCACGGCTTATCTATGACGTGACGGTACGGTTCTGCGACCGCTATGTTGACCGGTTCAGCCGGACAAAGGATCAGATGGTGCAGGCGGCACGGTCAGGCGTGCAAAACATCGCGGAAGGCAGTAAAGCGTCGGGAACATCCAAAAAGATCGAGCTGAAACTGACCAACATCGCCCGGGCCAGCCTTGAAGAATTGCGGCTGGATTATGAAGATTTTTTGCGGCATCGGGGTTTGCCCTTGCTTGAAGCAAAGGACCCGGCCTTGATGCGATTCAAGGCGCGTAAGTGCCAAACATTGAAAGACGTGCGGGACTGGGTAGAGGAAGAAAGGGCGATAACCAGGGACAAACAGAGACAAACAGGGACGGGCACGGACGAGCGTCCGTGTCAGACCATGAGTTCCGCCGGCCTTGCGGCAAACGGAGCGCTTTCGCTTCTGAATCTGGCTTGCTACCTCCTCGACCGCCAGATTGCGGCTCAGGCCGAGGCTTTTGAAAAAGACGGCGGATTCACCGAGCGCCTTTATCAACGGCGGGTTCAGGCGCGGAGAAGCCGAGGGCCGGTTTAGCCGCTTGCGCGGAAAAAGATCAGCACCCGGTCTCCTTTGCCGGTAGTCGGCGAAGGCGCCGCTTTCGGGAAACCGAACATCATCGAAAAGGAGGTCATCCATGAGACGAATTCGTGAAATTATGTGGTTAGGTCAAATTCTGGCCGCCGCGATGCTGATCCTGTCGGGAACGGCCGGGGCCCAGACCACGGACCCGCCGGCAACGCCGGTGAAGCTCGTTTTCATTCACCATTCCGTTGGCGGCAACTGGCTGGCGGATGATACCCCGGATCAACCATCCGGCGGGCTGGGATCGGCGCTGATGAACAATAACTACTACGTCAGCGCCACGAACTATGACTGGGGCCCAAATGGTATCGGGACGAATACGGATATCATTTACTGGCCGGACTGGTTCCACAATGAAACGGTCATGAACGCCGTGTACACCGAATCCGGCCAAACCCTCTATTC
>CAZWGY010000205.1:0-7940 GCA_964633575.1 uncultured Desulfobacteraceae bacterium | reverse complement strand
GGGGTTTGATGAGCCGGATGAAACGAATGGCCCAAAAGATGATCATGGCCAATTTTCAGAAAAGAAGGTCAAGGAAAAGCTTAAGCTTGATGGCGCTTGCCGTTATGCCCCACCAGGGTCACCAGGTCGGTCACAATCCCGTCCATTTGCCGGACTTGTTCCGCCATCTGGCGGGATGCCGCCTCTGAATCCCGGGCGGTCCGGGTGTGTCGTCTGGCGGTCGCTTCAACGGATGCCAGCGCGGCGCGGATCTGCTCAGCGCCGGCGTGCTGCTGTTCCGCCGCCTCGGAGATCCGCCGGATACGGTTGGCGGACTCACCAAAGACGGCATCCATCTCCTTTAATGCCCCGCGGGTCCGAATGATTCGATCACCGGCCCGATCCACCTGGTCCGTCGTTTCCCGCACCACCGCCGCCGTGTCGGCGGCGGCCCGGGCACTTCCGCCGGCCAGCCGTTTGACTTCGACGGCCACGGCCCCGAACCCATCGCCGTCCCGTCCGGCATGGGCCGCTTCCACCGCCGCGTTGAGGGAGACCAGACGAATCTGAAACGCCACCGATTCGATGGTATCGACGATCCCGGAAATTTTCCGGCCGGCCGCCTGGATGCCGGCCATCTCCCTTTCAAGTTGAGCAAATGCTTTCCGGGCTTGTCGCATGACCGATTCCGCCTTTTTCATCCGTGTCTCGACGTCGGCCGCCGCCGCGGTCGTCTCCTTGCTCAGCGTGACCAGGCCCGCGAGGGATTCGGCGGTCTCCTCCACCGATGCCGCCTGTTGAACGGCCCCGCCGGCACTTTCCCGGCCGGCCACGGCCACCTGGCCGGCCGCCTGGGCCAACCACCGGGAGATCCCGTTCAACGTGTCCACGATCCGGACGAGCGGGCGGGAAATCCGCCGGGCCACAGCCTGGCTCACCGCCATCACAACGGCGAGAACGAGGATCGTCAACAGGGCCTGATACCGGATCTGCTCGGCCAGGGCTTCCCGGCACCGGGCTTCCTTGCCGGCGAGCATCGCTTCCAGATCATCGAGGTGGATTCCCGTTCCGACGATCCACCGCCACTCCGGATAGTATTTCACAAAGGTCAGCTTCCGGGCCGGTCCGCCGCCGCCCGGCCGGGGCCAGCGGTATTGGATGAATCCGCCTCCGCTCTCGCTTAGAGCAAGCTCGATCATCTTTCGGATGATGGGCCGGCCGTCGGCGTCGGTGAGATCGAGCTGGACCTTGCCCACCAGCTCGGGGCGCCCCGGATGGACGAACATCATCCCGTCGATATCCACGACGAAAAAGTAGTTCCGTCTATCCGGCCCAAAGCGCATGTCGCTGATGGCCCGCTGGGCGTCCTCGTAGTAGTTGGCGGTCTTGAGGACGGAATAGGCGTTGGCGATGAGGTCCTGAATCTGGCGTTTCCGTTCGTCGATCAGCACCTTCCGGATATGCTCGATCTCCGCCTCGAAGGACCGGGCCGTCAGGGTGGCCGTGATGGCCAGGGAGAGGCATCCGAGGGCCAGCAGGCCGAAGAAGTTGAGGAGATGAATCCTCGTGGCCAGTTGCGGCTTAGGCATTGGGAATCCCATTACGCTCCCGCCTCGCCGATCAGGCCCGAAATCGGTTTCGTTCGGACCGGGCCAACCGGCCTCTGGGAAGTGTCAAGCGGTGGGGGATCCAATCGGGAGGTCGGCAATCGGCGGTTCGCTCGGGTCCGCCGCGAGGGTTTTTCCGTCTTTCCGGAGCCGACGAGCGAAACCAGTGCTTCCACCACATCTCTCATTCCGTCGGCCTGAGTGCCCAGGGTTTCGGCAACGGCCGCGCTCTTTTCGACGGAGGCCGTCGTCTCCCCGATGACGCAACCGACTTCAGCGGCGGCCGCCTCGATTTCCCCCATCCGCCGGGCCTGGGCATCCGTGGCGGTCCGGATTTCAGCCATGGCCGAGGCCACCTGGTCCGCAATGTCCCGGTTGGCGGAGACGGCCTGCTCGACCTCCCCGGTCAGGGTGGTGAGGGTGGAATGGTGGTCCCCGGCCCCGTCCATCAGGGACATCGCTTCCCGGGCGGCATCAGCCGCCTGACGGGCCAGGTCCCGAACCGCCTGAGCCACCACCGCGAAGCCCGCGCCGGCCGACCCCGCCCGAGCCGCCTCCACGGCGGCGTTCAAGGACAGGAGGTTGGTCTGAAAGGCGATGTCGTCAATAGACCGGACGATCTCGGTGGTTTTTTCACTGATCCGGGCCGTCCGGTCCACGGCTTCCCGCATCTTTTTCATTCGTGCATCGATGGCCGCGAAGCTCTCGGCCGCCTCCGCGCGCATCATTCGGTCAACCTGGAACGCCGCGTTCGCGGTTTGGCGTATGGCCAGAGAAACTTCTTCCAACGCCGCGGCGGCCTCGTCGGCCGCGGCATGTTGACGAGCACTGCCTTCGGCCAGCTCCTCGCCGGCGGAGGCCACCTGAGATGCGGCGGAGGCGACCTCATCGGCCGTCAGGTGGAGCGATCTCGCCGACCTGACCAGCGGCCGGGAAATCCGTCGGGCCGCCAGAACGACCATTACCGTCATCATGACGGCGGCGCCCAGAGCGATGACGGCGACGCCCCAGGCGATATCGTACCCGCCGGCCATCAGCTCCCGGACGTTTTGAGTCGCGCAGAGGCTCCATCCGGCCACCGGCACGGGGGAGAAGGCGGCCATTTTATCGATCCCCCGGAAAACGTAATCCTCGACACCGGACTCGCCGCTTTGCATCCGGCCGGAGATAGTCTCCATTCCCGGAATCTCGCCGATGTCCGCGTTCATTATCATGGATGGGTCCGGGTGAGCGATAATCCTGCCGGTTTTGTCGGTCAAAAAGGCATAGCCGGTCTCCCCGATCCGTACCGACCCGACAATGCCGGCGATGACATCGAGCTTCATGACCGCCACCACCGCGCCGGCGAATGTCCCGTCTTCGGATCGGATGGCGGCGGCCACCGGAAGCACGGTCCGGCCGCTGGCCTTGGATTGAACCGGCGTCAAATCCGGGAGCTGGCTGCCGCTGACATCCCGGAAATAGTCCCGGTCGGCGATGGATGTCCCGGCATAAGCCCCCCGGCGGTCATCGGCAAAAACTCGTCCGTCGGCATCGGCAACCAGGATGATCTCATATCCCCCCCCGATCCGGGTCGAGATCTCCATGAGCTGAGCGTTGACCCGCTCGATGAGCTCCGTTGCGGCGTCCGGGCCGTCCCGGTTGACCGCCGCCGCGGCCCGGACGAGATCGTCGTCGGTTGCCAGGGTTTCGGCGAGTTTGCGCTCCCGGGTGACCACCAGATGGATCATCCGGGCCAGGTTGTCGGCCACGCCGCGCTTGCCGTCGATGGCCAATTCCCCGATCTCTCCCCAGGCCCGGTACAGGCAAAAGGCGCCCACCGCGATCAGCGGCACCAGCACGGCCACCATGCCATGGATAATCAAGGTTTTTTGAAGCGTATGGGTACCACGCATTCTGGATGCATTCCTCCTGACTTAATACTTTTGAATTGGATAATGGCGGATGATCGATGATCGGGATGAAGCGGAAAAAACCGGTGATTCAATCGGCGTCAACGACGAGCAGGCCGTGCCATTGGGCCAGCCGCCGGAGCACGTTTTCGGCGTCGGTGGGGGAGCTTGCCCGGGGTCCGCCGGTACTCAGGGCATGGACCACGGCGCCCGCCCGGGTGCGGAGCTCCACTCGCCCGGGCTTGCGAAACATCCGGACCTCGTGTCCGGCCAGGAAAACGGGTTCATCCATTGCTTTCGGCGATCCTCGCCCGCCATATCGATCCATGATGGTCCTCCTCGGCTTGGGTTCGGTCAAAGGCCGCCAGGCGCCGGGGGTCCGGCGGGCGACGGCCGTCGAAAAAGTCACAGGCCCGGTAATACCGGAGATCCGAGACCCACCGCGCCAGGGCTCCTGGATGACGACGCCAGCGGGCCGCCGGCCGCCATGGCGTTCTAAGCCCTTCCATCAGGGGGCCGATCAGCTCCGTCGGGTCCCGGAAGCATTCCCAGTCGCATCGATAGCAAACCGAGCCGGGGTCGAGGGCGGACGGGTCCAGCCCGGTTATCGGCCCCAGGGGCTCATCCCCCCGGTATCCACAGGGATAGACCGTTCCGTCCCGGGCGTCGATAAAGAAGAAGTCGATCCCGCCCCGGCAGGGATACCCTGGATCACCGGTCCCGGAATATGTCCGCCAGAGGGCGTGGACGGCGGACATCGGGGTGAAAATCCGGATTTGTCCCCGGAATTCGGGGATCGTTTCCAAAAGCGCCTGGAACATGGCGGCCTTTTCGATCCGGGAAAACCGGACTACCCGGTCGGTCGTCGTGGCCGCGTAGACGGCCGACAGCCCGGCCGTCCCCTCGCCTTTCGTCTCCGTCCGGTCGTCGTCCACGCTCATGGGATAGCAGGCATTGACCGTGGTAAAGCCGAGGTCCCGGACAAAGCCGTAGAACCGGCGGAAGGCGAACCGGAAAGCCTCAACAATGGCTTTTGGATCGGCATCGTCGGCGGCTTCGAGCGCCCCTGGTCCGGCGATATTCCGGTTGATGCCGAGGTTGGCCGCCGGAAAAATCCCCCGGTCGTGGAAAATGGGCAAAGCCCGCTCGATCCCCCGAATGACCCCGGGAAAGCCGCGCATGGTCTCATGAATCCGGGGAACCGACGAGTCGATGCTGATCCAGAGGTTCCTCAGGGGAGTATCGGCCAGGGCATCGGCCAGCCGGCAAACCCGATCCCGGAAGCCGGGCCGGTCGAACCCGGCGAACATGAACCCGTTGGTGCCGGTCCGGATAAAGGGAATTCCGGCCGCTCCGGCATGGCGAATCATCCGGATCAGCTCGCTTTTAAACAAAAACGGCTCGCCCCCGGTAAAGGAGATGGCCCGGACTCCCCGTTTGGCGGCGGCGTCGATCATCTCGTAAACCGCTTCCGTCCGGAGCCGGGACCGGGAAAAGGCTTCGGTGACCCGCATCCCGCATTGGGGGCAGCGGGCGTTGCACTGGTCGGTGATCTGGATCACGAGCTGTCCGGGAACCCGGCCCCGGAGCAGCCGCCAGGCATCTTCGATGGTCTGTTTGACGGTGGCCATCAGCCCGCCTCGGCCATCCGGCCCCAGCCGCCCCGGCGATGGAAACCGTCATCATACATCCGCCAGGTCTCCTCGAATGCCCGCTCGAAGGATCGGCTTTCCATGTAGGCTCGGGCGGCCTCGCCCATGGACCGGGCGAGATCGGGGTCGGCCACCAGGAGCCGGATCGCCCGAAGGAGGTCCCGCTTCGAATCGCCCTCGACCACGAACCCGGTCTCGCCGGGAATGATGTTTTCATGGGGACCGCCCTGGTCGGTGACGATTACCGGCAGACCCGATGCCTGGGCTTCCAGGACGACATTCCCGAAGGTGTCGGTGGTGCTCGGGAAGACGAAGATGTCGGCGGAGGCATAAGCGGCGGCCAGGTCGTCGCCGTCAAGATAGCCGGTGAAGGTGACCGGGAGATCGGCGGTGACGGCCTTCATCTCCGAAAGATACGGTCCGTCGCCCACCACGATCAGGTGAACGCCGGCCGACTGCTTGCGGACCTCCCGGAAGACCTCGGCCAGCTCCGGCATGTTCTTTTCTTTTGAAACCCGGCCGACATAGAGAATCCGGGTGACGCCGGGGTCGATCCCGTAAGCATCGAAAAAGCCGTTCCGGTGACTGGGATGGAACCGCTCCACGTCGATCCCCCGGGGAAACCGCCTGATCTTCTCCGGCCGGATGCCCTTGGCCACCAGCTCGTCGCCGGTGGCCTTCGAGGGAACGTAAATAACGTCCAGATGATCGTAATACCAGAGGGTGAACCGCCAGGTAAGCTCCTCGATGGCCGGGTCCCCCGTGAGATACTGAGCATACTGGGGAAAGGCGGTGTGATAGGTGCCGTTGATGGGGAGCTTCAGAATCTGGGCGATGGCCAGGGCCGCCAGGCCCACCGGCCCCGGCGTGGCGGCGTGGATCTGAGTAAAGCCTTCGGTGTAGCAATAGTCGAGCATCTCCAGAAACGGCGGGTAGAAGATCGACAGCTCCGGGTATTCGGGCAAAGCGTACTGCCCGGCGGGACGGAAGTGACGGACCCCGGCGGTCTCCTCCCGATCCCGGGCGTCGCAGGTGATCACGGTCAGATCCTTGCCGAACCGCCGGGCAATGGAAACCTGTTGCCGGAGGGTCCCGGCCACGCCGTTGACCTCGTAATAGGTGTCGGTGAAATGAGCGACTCGGACCGGCGGGGCCGGGCCGTCGGCCGGAGTGAACCGCCGTTCCAGCTCCCGGTTGACCTCCCGGTCCTTGGTGAACAGCGAATAGGCGACAAAATACGGGGCCAGGAGAGTATAGAGGCCTCCCACCGATCCCACCGTGTGGAAGATGTTGAAGACGTTGGCCCCGGACAAGTGATTCATGAGATGATCGGCAAAGGAGAACATCACCTTGTTGGAGACCTGGTTGACGAAATCGTACCACCGCCGCTCCCGCTCGCCGGTGACCGCGTTCGACTCGAGGCCGCCGGTGAGCAGGTCGGGGTGCTCCCTCAGCATGGCGGTGGTTTCACGGCGAAGCTGATCCATCAGGCCGCTTTCCACCCCGCCGGACGAGGTTTTGGCGCTCCGTCGTCGAGCCCGGTAGCTCCAGAGGGAATAGATCTTTGAAATGAGCCCCGGCTCGCCGTCGGCTTCGGGGCATAGCGACCGTTCCAGAAACCGCATGAGCGGGTCCCGGTTGACGTACCGGTCGAGGTCGAACCGGTTCCGATAATACTGGTAGGCGATCCCGTAAAGGTTGTGGGCGAGGGTCTGGGGCGTGGGCGGCCGGGAGGTCACTCCGGTGGTCCGGGAGCGGATGGCCGTCAGGAGAGCGTCCACCGTGGCCGGCCCCGAAAACCAGGTGTGGGCCCGGGCGATGTTGAGCCCGGAGTGATCGTCGGAGCCGGCGGTAAACCCCTTCCGCCACGGCTCGGAAAACCGGGGGGTAATCCCGTGCTTGTCGGCCAGGCGGGCCACGGTCTCCGGCGTCAGGGACTCGACCACCCGTTCAAGGCACCGGTTCTGACTCGGGTTTCGGGCCCCGTTTTGCTCCAACACCGGAAACAGGAGCAACAGCTTTTCGAGAAGGTCCGGGGTCAGCCGGTCGTTGACCGAATACAACGGATGAGCCAGAACGTGAACAATGGCCTCATCGTTTAGATAGTCGGCCAGGTCGTAAACGCTTTCCCGAACACGCTGGATCTCGCGGTGGGCCGCCTCGGTGATGTTATAGGCCAAAACATGAAGCTTGCAGCCGTTTTCCGGAAAATAGGTGGTGATCTCCTCGGAGATGAACGTGCCGGGAAGATGGGCGATTTCCAGAGCGCCGTCGATGGTGTTGTGATCGGTGATGGTGACCAGGGACATTCCCCGGCTCCGGGCGATCCGATAAATCAGGGCCGGGTCGGTGAAGCTCTCCGGGCACCCGAGCTTTTTGAGGACCCATTCCGAGGGTCGTTTGGACTGTTTGGAATGAACATGAAGATCTACCTTGACGATGGCTGACGCGCCGTCGCTGACATCCATGGCTACCTCTTTTCGGTTTAATGGATAGTGAATGGTGCATTGTGATTGGTGGATTGTGGCACCGGCCACTAACCACCATTTGAATTGATGTTTTCCGGCCCGGCGGAGTTCAGCATTTCCCCCCGGACCACTCCCGCCATGGCGGGATTCGGGTGCGGTTCTAGCGGGAAATTGTTAGCAAACCGTAAGGGCGAAGTTAATTCTTCGTGAAGCTGAAAAGAGTGATGAGGGCTGAGGGCTGAGGACTGAGGGCTGAGTGATGCTGGAGACCTCCGAGGTTTTGTTTGGAAAGACCTCCGAGGTTTTGTTTAGAAAGACCTCCGAGGTTTTGGAAACCTCGGA